>CAKUMG010000006.1 GCA_934667465.1 uncultured Actinoplanes sp.
CGCTGGGCGGCGGCACTGGTTGAAGGCCGTCATACCGTCATTGCACTTATCGGTGTCAGATCAGCACTGGACTGGTCATCCGTGCGGTTTGACTGAGGTCAGATCACGGTGCCGTGGGGCAGGCTGACACGCTGGCGTTGACTCCGCTGGCCAGTTCGTCTCGGGCTGTGTCGGGCTCGTCTCGGGCGGTGCCGGGGTTGTCGGTTTTGGCCACCAGATCAGTCAAGATCTTTTGCATGCCCTGTTGTGGTCGGCTGCCGAACTCGCTGGGTAGCTGGTCGGACAGGTCGAAGACCCCGTCGGCTTGCGGATCGGCCGGCTGGGTGCGCGGCGAGGAGTACCCGTAATCGGCCAGGATGTCGGCTGCGGTTTGGGTTCCCAGAAACTTCAGCAGCTCGTTCGCGTTCTTGCTGTCGCGGTTGATGACTGCGATGTCAGCGCCGTAGATCACCTTGTTCGGGTCGGCGTCGGCGGGGAATGGCACGCTGCCGAACGTGTCTTCGTCGGCTAGGTCTTTGGCGAAGTCCCCGACGATCATCGCTGCCGTCCCGTTCCTTAGGTTCTGCAGCGCCTGCGATCTGGTCATTTCGAACGGCTCGACCTTCCCTTGCGGTCCCATGAGCTCGCGCATCGTCTCCAGGCTCTTGAGCACCTCCGGGCTCTTCCACGCGTCCGGGTCGCGCTTGACCAGGGCTTCGTAATCGCCACCCACCACCCGCGCGTAGATGTTTTCGAACCAGTCGGTGAGGACCCACTCATTTTGCTTGGCGCCGACGGCCAGGGCCGACTGCTGGGGTTCCAGGCCATCTTCCAGCTGCGTCACCTTCTGACGGAACTGGTCCCACGTCCAGCCCTGGAGCGACGCTGGGGTGACGCCGGCCCGGGCCAGCAGCTTGCGGTTGTACCAGACGCGCGACTTATTGCCAGATTTGAAGACCACCCCGTACAGGCCGCCGCCGATCTTGCCCTTCTCCGTCCAGGACTTGTCCGGGTAGTCACCGACAACGGCTGCCACCTCCGGCGGCAGGATCTGGATCTGCTTGCGCGCCTGGGCGCAGCGCATCAGCGCCGGTTGGGGCATCAATGTCACGTCGGGCCTGTCCTGCTTGCCCAGGTAGTACTCGGCGAAGTCCTGGGTGTGCTTGGGGCGCATGTAGGCGTGCAGGATCCCTTCATCCTCGGTGAACCGCTGCAGCACCGCCTGGATCATGTGCATCTCCGCAGTGTTGTCGGCGTTCCATGGACCCATGACCACCAGCACGTCGGCGCCGGGCGTCAGGCTGGCAGACGGCCCGGGCGGTGCCAGCACCTCCTCGCCGGAACCCGTATCCACGCCGCCGGGGCCATCCGTCGGGATGACCCTGCCTAGCACCACCCCCAGCAGCAGGAATATGCAGAGTAGGGCACCGCGGCGCACCAGCGGGCTGTCAAGCCTGCGCATTAGCGGGCTGCCGAACCTGCGCGCCGGCGGGCCGCCACGCCTGGGCGCGTGCGGGGTCTGACCGTTAACCGCCCCTGGGTGTTCGTCGACCGGGGGCAGGGTGGGGGCGCCGTGCGGCGGGGGCGGCTCGTCGGGGCCCGGTAGTGAGTCGGGAACGCCTACCGCCGTCGAAGGCTCCTGATCGCCGGGGAAGTTGTCACTGCCTCCTCCCGTGCTGCGGGCGGCAGTGGGTGGAGTGGGTTCTTCAGGGGAGTCGATGGTGTCCGCCGTCGTGGTGGTGGTGAGTTTGCCGGGTTGTACCCGCTGCCAGAGTTGTTCGAAGGCAGGGACGTCGCCTCCGCAGTGCCGCACGTACTGCTCCGCCAGCTGCCATGCCGGCAGCCGCTGGCCGTTGGCCGCCCTGGACAGTGACGCCTTGTTGTAGTGCGTCAGCGCAGCCAGCTGGGACAAGCTCAGCCGGGAAGCGCGGCGCAGCTCTCTCAGCCGGGCAGCGAACTCGGCGACCGTGATCTCTGCCGGTGGCGGGCCGGGTTCTGGCTCGTTGGGGGCCGACCCGGGGTCTTGCGGCAAGGCACTCATCGCGCCTGGCTCGGTGCCGGTGCCGATACCAGCCGCACGGCCACTTCAGCAGCGGCGAGGCAGCCGCCGACCACTGCCACGGCGGCCTCCGGGCTCAGCCCCGCGGCCACCAGCACGGCGACCAGTACGAGCACGAGCACGAGTACGTAGAGACGCGGGGCGTGCAACGGAGCTACCCGCCGAGAGGTAATGGACCTGGTCATCACACACATTCCTCACTTGGTCCGGACAAGCTGATTCGTATTCTCAGCACCGGCAGGGACCTACTGAGATCAGCAAGCTGCAACCGGCTGATCCTCCCCGTGGTGCTCCCAGAAGCTTTACCGATTCGGGGAGAGACTTAAAGCATTTCTCGTTGGCAAAAGGCCGTCAGCAACTCACGTACGATCCCGTTCCGCAGAGGATCTTGGGGTTCGTACGGTTTCATCCTGCTGTGGAAACCCCCGCGCAGGCGTCACGACCCACCCAGGGGCTGAGTCGGATTTCAGCAGCTCAGACGGTGTTGCACTGTTGCCAACCGAGGATGGAAACCCCCAGGCGGTGGTAGACGCTGCCTTGCGCGGCAACACTGGAGTCTGCGCCATGAACATCGGCGTGCTCGCAGCTAACGGTCATTCGTTCACTGGTCCGGACGAGACTTTGGCAACTAGGGCAGGCTCCCCGCTGCAACGGGGAGCCTGCCCTATCGGCATCTACTGGCGAAAGATCAGAGCATTTCCGTCACCTGCACCCCCTGCTGAATTCAGCCGTCGCAATCAGGCATAGATCTTTGGAATCGTGCTCGTTGATCAATGCTTCGCCTCTTGAGAACCGTGCACTCGATGCCTCGGGCAACCCTGGCTCGCACCCGCTCAGGCCAGTGAACGGTCTTGCACCATGGCGCCGGGGTCGGGCTATCGTCGCGAGCTTGCTCGACCGACGGGTTCTGAGATGGCCTCTCGGAAAATGATCATGATGACGCCGCCTCGCGGCCCGGCCGGACCTCTCAGCCTTGAAGCAACAGGGTTATCCGGTGAGTCCGACCTTGACGGCCAGGTCGGCCGCGCGCCGGCGTAGCGCGGGCGGCCCGGCGAGTAGGTCGGCGGCCATCTGGCGGGCGTAGCGGTTAAACCGGATGGTCTCCGGGGCGCTGTCGTACGCCCGGTTGAGCGTGCCCAGGGTCGCCTCGTGCTCGCGGCCGAGGTGGTGCCCGCGGGCGACCTCGATCAGGTGGCGGGCGCGGCGGGGCCGCGACGGGATGGCGTCGGCCTGGGCGGTGGTGGCCATCCGGACGGCTTGGCCGCCCTTCTGCAGCTCGACTTCCAGGGTGACCGCGTGCGCGATCATCACCGGCTTGGAGAAGCTGGTGGCGCGCTGGTAGTAGCCGTCGGGCAGCACCCGCACGACCCGGTCGGCTTCGTCCCAGGACCGCCAGGCGGTGCCGGAACGCCCGGCCCGGGCGGCGGTGAACGCCGCGGCGGCGTGCAGCGCCCCGTACATGGCCAGCAGGTCCGGGCTGGCGTCGGGCAGGTGCGGGCGAAGCGTGTCGAGGATGTCGCCGTTGAGGTTCTGGGCGGTGTCCCAGTCGCCGGCGTCGCGGTGCGCTTCGATGGCGAACCAGGCCGCCTGGGCAAGGGCGAGGGGGTCGCCGGACTCCTGAGCGGCGAGCATGGCCCGGTCGACCACGCGCCACAGCATGTCCCCGGCGGGCTGGTAGGCCAGGAACATCTGGGACAGGCCGAGGACGTCGGCCAGCAGGGCTTGGGCGCGGTTGCGGTCGGCGCCGGCGTGGACGCGGGCGGCGAGCTGGGTGTCGCGGATGAGGTCCGGCAGTAGTGCGCCGATGACGGTGCGGTGGTCTGGGGAGGCGTGCCGGGCCCGCCAGGCCACCGCGAGGCGCGCGGCGATGTGCTCGAGCGACGGGACCGGTTCGGTGGGGGCGAGCGGCCACCGGTTGAGGGCGTCGCGGACCGTGGGCAGAGCGGTGTGCGCGGTGCCGGGGGCCAGCACGATCTGCTCGTCGGCGGTGATCAGGGCTTGGACCGGGACCTGCAGCGCCCGGGCGATCTGGCCGAGCATGGTCAGCCGCGGTGGCATGATGCGGCCGGTCTCGACGCTCTTGACCCAGTCGCTCGACTTGCCGACGAGCCCGGCCAGTACCGCCCGGGTCATCCCGGCCCGCGTGCGGAGCAGCTTGATCTGCTCGCCGGTGCTCAGCGTCGGTAGCTCATCGTGTCCCTGCATGGTGGGCATCCTCCTGCACCAGGGGTCACCGATCACCGTACGCGGCAGGCGCCCCGCACACGGTCACCACCGACCCGTGCGTCCAGGCAGGACGGCGAACGCTGACCAGCGTCCGGGGCTCGCGCGAACCGGGCGAGGGCCGGCGGCGGAGTCGATCCCTGGTTACCCGCGCGTGCACGTGCCGGCGGATGTGAGGGGGGAGGAATCCTCCCCATCGGTGACCGCGAGCGCGCTTATGGTCACTGCCAGACATCGCGCAGAGGTGTCCGCGGCGGCCTGAATCTGTACGGATCGGGCGCCGTGTCCAGCCCTGAGCGGCGCCTTGCTGGGCGTGCTCGGGCACCAGGACGACGGCGGCCGGGAGGTTCCCCCGTACCCCCGGTCGCCGTCAACCCAAGGGGGTCGCGATGAGCACGGTGTCCGTACCTCGGATCACCCCGGGGATGACGTTGGCGGTCGAACCGCGCGACTACCTCTACGGTGCGGAGCTGGCGCTGCTGATCGTCAAAAGCATCAGCGTCGACCAGGCGATGTTGTCCTCGATGGAGTGGGTGCTGATCCACTGCACCAGGCTGCGGCACGACGGCGCCGTCCTCGAACCGGACTTCGCGCCGCTGATCCGCACCAGCGCGCTGGCCGCCGCAGTGCGCCCGACCGGATGGCTGCCGGCGATCGGCGAGGACCGCGCTCCCGCTCCGGAGCGCCGCCATGGGTGAGCGCCTCTACCCGCCGCAGCCGTGGATCCACGAGTCTGCCTGCCCGGATGCGCCGCGCGGGTTGATGACCGTCAAGGCGCGTGACGTGCCGACCGTTCACCCGTACGGCCGGCCGCACACCTGCTTCGACCGCGACACCGTCGCCTTCAACCGCGACTGCATGGCCGAGGCTGTGGACTACGAGCCGCACCCGTACAGCCGGTCGACGATCTGGCCGGCCGATGCGACCGGGCCGCTGTGCAGTACCTGTCGCGGAAGCCACCCCGAGTCCGCCCTCGAGGCTCGCAGGCGGCAGAGGATCCTCCAGTAAGCCGCTCACCCCCGCCGGCGCGCTCGCCCTCACGGCGAGCGTGCCGGTATGCGTTCGCTGGTCGTGCGTTCACCGGGGGCCGGCGAGCGCGGCAACGCGACGACGGCGGTCCTCTGCTCCGGATCGGCCCGCACGGCTCTGCGCGGGCGGCTCTTCTTCGCCGGCGCAGCGAGGTGGAGACGGTCCCGCCGGTAGTCGAGGAACTTCTCCCAAAGCAGCCTTTTGTCCTGCGACTCCTGCGGCATGGCGAGCTGGGCCAACCCTAGGATCAAGGTGACCAGCAGGCCCACGATGGCGATCGTCATGACCGCTTGCCATGGAGCACCGAACATCTGAGCCATGCCGCTGAACACCCCGGTCACGACGGAGCCGCCGAGCAGGCCGGGCGCCTTCATGCGGCACCGCCGAGGGCCCACGGGTCCTGCGCTTCGGGCAGAGCGGCGTGACGAAGACCCTGATTGGCTCGGGGGTCGTTGCCCTTAGCCCGCTTGCGCCAGCGGTAGATGCGGCCTTCGACCGCGCGAATCGTGAGGCCGAGTTCCGCTGCGATCTGGGCGTGGGTCTTCTCCTGCATGAGCAGGCCGAGGATGACCTTGGTGTCGGGCTGCGCGTGGTCGACCAGCTTCTTGAGATCACGGCGAAGGATCGCCAGCCCGCTTGGATCGCCCAGGCCCTCGACCATGCGACCGCCCAGGTCATCGAAGTTGATCTCGTGCTGGCGAGCAATACCAACCAGCCGGTCAGATCGCTTCTTGGACCACGTCCTGTATGCATGGGGGAAGTTCAGGGCGCAGGTGCCGATGAACCAGGTCCGCAGACTCGCACCACCGGTCGGCGACCAGCGCTCCCCGCGAACAGCAGACTTCTCAAACTCCCCTACCGCTTTGCTGATGACGTCGATGGCGAGTTCCATCCGCTCGTCCGCCGAGTGGGACAGCACCCACATGTCCTCGGGCCTGATGCTCACCGAGCGGTCCCGGGCATAGCGGGCGATGACCTGCGACATCTTGTGAGTGCGGATGAACGCCTGGAGCACGGGCCACGCGTAGAGCCAGAGGTCGTCGAACAGCTGGTAGTAGGACTGACGGCTGTTCTTATGCCCGTCACCGGCGGCCAGCTCGTAGCGGACCTGCTCGATGAGGTCGTAGTCCTCAAGACGGGCTTCGGCTCTGCGTCGTGCAGGGGTGGACTGCTTCTCGAGGTCGGCGCTGATTTCGGCGAGCAGGTCAGCAATAGGGTCACGGGTCAGAGAGACAAAGCCTGCCCCACTACCCTCCGGTGTATTCGGGGAGTTATTGATGCGCTTCATGCTTCACGCTTATGCAGCTGCGTTCGATTACCCCATGCCACCTCTTGCGTGATGTGCGTCACACTCTTTTGTGTGGCTTCTGCCTGCGGGGGTTTGCCAGGGTGAGGCGGCACGGTGATCCCGTCCGGGCGGCTCCCGGGTACGGCGCCACCGAGCACCGTCGGTGCTCCGCGGATCTCAGTAGCGGCGATCCCGCCACGACACCGCGGCCGGCATACGGTTCGCCGTCGAGCGCTACGTCGGTGTCGACCAGCTCGTCGCGGCTCACGTTCCGGGGCCTGTAGACCTCGTCGAAAATTCGTGGCGTCGGGATGGAACGGATCCGCGGCAGACTGTCGTGAGACAGGGTATGACGAGCCGCACCGCAACGACGGACGTGACCATGACCGCAGCCGACGAACCGCGTTACGGGTTCCACCAGGTGCTCGACGCGGCGGACCAGCACGCCACCGACGAGATGTACCCGAGGCTGTTCAACATGTCCGCGGGCTTCATGTACAACGCCATCATCCGCGCGCAGAACCCCATGCCGCCGGAGTACGTGACCGTCCCGCTGCCCGTCCGCATGATGGATGACCCGCACACCGGTGCGGCGATCTCCATCTGGAACAGCCTGTGGGAAGCCGCGCACCTGCGCCGCAGGATGTTCGGCGAGGAGGACCTGCCCGAGCGCCTGTACAAGGTGGCTGACCGCGGCGACAACAACGTGGTCTTCGTTCCGCGTACCCGCTCGCGGTACTACGAGTACGCGCCGCTGTTTCACCTGCTGCCCCGCAGGGCTCTGCAGCGCCACGGCCTTCCTCTGTTGCGGGCAGGGCAGTGGCCATTCTCGACGCAGATGGCTGACATCGACGCGCAGCTGCCGAACGACTTCGAAAGCCGGCTCGCTCGAGCGTGGGCCGGCACCGTGTGGCGGCACCTGATGCCGCAGCCCAACTCTCCGATCAAGGGGTTCGCGCCCGACGAGCCGATCCGGGTGCTCGCCCACAACCTCGACTTCTGGGTACCGGCGGTGACCGACGTCATCCAGGAGATCCTGCTCGACTTCCCTGAAACTGACCACGGCATCGAGCCCGGCGCCGTAAGGCTGCAGGACGGCTCCGTCCTCGCGGAAGCGGTGATGGCGAACCCCCGCAAAGGCGGGGACATCTGGTGCGGCGAGCAGGACGCGGCGCAGATGGTCGAGTGGACGGTCGAGGCGGCTGACGCAGACGGGCGTCTGCGCGGGATTCTCGACGCGGTGCGCTCGCACCGGTGCGCAGATGACTTCTCCGGCCGCTGGACCACCGCCCGGGAGGACTTCGAGCGCAAGCTCTACCGCAAGCGCAACAAGGTCAAGGTCCGCTTCGTCGAGCTCTCCGAGACGATCCCGGTGCACGGACCGGATACCGAGATCCTCGGCGACATGTTGTGCGGCGACTTCATGACGTTGCTGGATCGCCGTGACCGCACGGTGGTCGTGCTGCTCCAGAGCGGCATTACCAACCTCACCGAGGTCGCCCAGATCATGGGCTACAGCAACCACAGCGCCGTCTCCAAGCGCCTGGACAAGATCCGACGGCAGGCCGCCCGCTTCTTCAACCTGGACGAGGACTGACGCGGATTCCTGAAGTGGCAGCACGGCACCTCTCGGCCGGCGACCCGTCGCCCTCTGTCTTGTGACTAGTGTGCCGAAGTCGAAAATACGGCGCGCCGACGCTCCGGCGAACTTGCGCCGGCGTACGTATCTCCCTACCGTCAATGCCACAACACCTAGTAGTTACGCGGGTGTAAGTCCTCCACAGGTTGGGGTTTGGCACCTGCCGCGTATGTGATCTCCATCGACGGCCTCGACGGCGTCGAGAAAGCTTGATCCACCTGATCGGCACCATCGCACCGACTTTTCTTGGGACTGCGCTTCGCCCCGTGGCGAGCCTCCAGACCAGCACCGGCATACCGCCGGTGGCCAAGGAAAGGAGATGCTGTGGTCCTGTCCAACTCGGACAGCTCGCAAGAGAAGCCCAGCCCCGCCAGGGCGGGGCGTCACCGCCGACACGCCGATCAGGGCAACTGGAAGGAAGGGGCCGCTCCCGCCAGGGGCGGTCGGCACCGCCGAGTCACCCCCTGGTCCCGCCTGACCGGGGACCAGGTGAGCGATCTGCTCGCATTCGCCCGGCCGCTCTGTCGAGCGGTAGGTGAGCTCGGGAAGCAAGAAGCCCCCATCAGGGAGATGGTTCACTCCCTGACAGGGGCCGTGCAACAGGTCCTCGACGCTGTCTCGACTTTGCTGGGCTGAGACGTCGTGGGCTGAAGGGCGAGGCCTCCACGTTGGCAGACGTGGAGGTCTCGTTCGTTTACGCTCGGCCGGGCCCGCGTAGCGCTACTCGTGAACACGACCTGTTTGCAGTCTGCGTCAAGTCGGGCTTGACGTCAACTGACGCCAGTAGCAGCGATGATACGTGGCGAGCCTCTGAACTGCGGAAACAGAACGATTGTCGCGTAGCGGCCGGGCGTGGCTGCACCAGCAGTGCCTGAGCGCACAAGCTGCTCGCCTTCGCGTTCTTCGTGCCGCTCATCCCGAAGGAGCAGCTGCGCCAAGGCGACTTCGGCTTGGCGCAACCGGCCACGAGGAGCAGGTCTGCCAGCAGGCCGTCGCCGCGTTGGGCGCTCGGTCTGCTGGCAGTCAGCGCGGGGCACCGGGCCGGGTAGCCGCCTCGGCTCCGCTTCACGTGTTCCGCGGCGGCTACTGGCCGATGATCTTGCTGTGCAGCTCGGCGAGTTGCGCTCGGAGCTCGTCGAGGTGCTTGGTCATGGTGTCGAGGTTCTGGTGCTGCTGTTGGTGGGTGTCGGGGTCGGAGATCCAGACGCCGCAGTCGGGGCAGTTGGTGTGTCCGGGGGCGAGGACGCCGTCGCTGAGTTCGACGGCGACGGGGCGGGAGCGGTTCATGGCGCCGCGCCAGAGTTCGCGCCAGGTGCCGTCCTGGTCGGGATCGGCGCCCAGGGCGTTCAGGACGCGGGTGAGGTTGTCCCAGGCCGGGGGTTTGGTGGCTTTGAAGATCCGGCAGATGGTGGAGGCGGACAGTCCCGCGTCGCGGCCGATGCTGAGGTAGGTCGGCCGGCCGGCTTCCAGGTGCGCGATCTTGAGGCGGCGCAGCAGGAGGGTCAGGGGGTCGAGGTCGGGGGCCGGCTCGCCGTCGTCGGGGCCGGGTACGTAGGTGTAGACCGCCATGATCGTGGCCAGGTGCGCCCGGGGCGGGGACGGTGGTCCGCGCCCCGGGCAGGCGCCGTGGCTACACCCCCCGTCGCGGAGTGTGCGAGCGCAGGATCCAGGCGGTCACCTCGCCGGTGATCAGTCCGGCGCTGCCGCAGGCCATCGCGACGTCGCTGACCGGCAGGTCCTGGGTGAGCAGGATGAGCGCGAAGACGCCGACGGCGGCGGCGATGGCGACGGTGGGCAGCAGTCCGCCGTCGGCCAGGATGCGCCGGGAGATCGCGGCGCCCAGGAGCATGACGCCGCCGGCCAGCAGCAGCGCTTCGTGGATCTCGTGGCCGGTCAGCAGCATGGTGCAGGCGCCGCCGAGCACGAGGACCGTCACGATGACGGCGGCCCAGCCGCGGGCCTGGTCGTCGCCGGGTCCGGGCGGTGAGGGCGCGGCGGCCGGCTCGGGCGGGCGGGCGGTGGGGGGTCTGGTGGAGCGGCTCATAACCATCCTTCGCTTGTGCGGGCATCGCTCGCTGTTCTGCGTACGCGCGGACGCGGGTACGGGGGACAGGGGGCGAAGGGACGTACGCCCTTCGCCCCCTGCTGTTGGTCCGGGCCACTTCCGGGGGTTCGAAAGAGCAGCCACTGCCTCGCTCCCGGTCAGGGGGGCGAGACCGCCCGGCTTTCTGGTTGGCAGTCCAGAGATCAAGCCGAACGTGGGGAACATCTTCCCCCATCCGCGAGACTTTCGGGTAGCGCTGCAAGAGCGTGCAACGAGTGATTTCACTGCGACTAGGAAAGATCCTTCTACCTGCGTCAGAAAGCCGACAGAAGATCACACAAAGATCGTCAACCGACTATTCACTCGAAAGAGTGACTCAATAAAAGGCAAAAAGAAAACCCCCCGCTGCCAAACGAGGGGTTCTCTGAACCATTATCCGAATATGCGGCCCGGACCAACAGACAGCTTTCGGATGCCCGCTCGCGAATTGAGGCGAGCGGCGGCCGGCATGGGTAGGCCATACCGACCGGAGGTTTACAGGCTGCACTACATCTAGGAGCTGTGCAAGCGGCTGATCACCCGTCGGTGAGGCAGGCTGTTGCACGGGATTTCACGACCCCGCACACCCGGGCATGCAACGGCAGCATCCCGGGCATCGACTTTAAGGCAGCCTTTGTCCTAATTCTGGTGATGCTCGGTTACGGATTGGCTACCCTAAGTAATCGTACTGTTTCAGTGCGTGGGTTTCTGGTGCGTCCGGTGCCCGTCATTCACCCCACTCAATAGCGAAACCGGTCATCCCGCTCGCACATACGGACATGGTTCGCTACCTAGTTGTTCTTGAGGGCTGGCCGAGGGTGCCGCCGGGCTGAAGATGACGTACACGTGTCCGAGAGATGGACCTCGGGTCAGGCGGTTTCGCCGGTATGCAATTCCCCTAGGCGATTCCAGGAACGCGCAATTGAAGGCGTCTATGTCCTTTGGAATAGCATCTGTCGCCTTGCTTGATAACGAGGCGCCGTTCTTGTCGTCGGCGGACGCTGCGTCCGGGTGACGTGAGTCACAGATACTGATGAGTAGATTTCTCGACTCGGCG
This sequence comes from uncultured Actinoplanes sp., assembly GCA_934667465.1. Lineage (GTDB taxonomy): Bacteria > Actinomycetota > Actinomycetes > Mycobacteriales > Micromonosporaceae > Actinoplanes. The sequence goes on from CAKUMG010000006.1 coordinate 11,358, forward strand.
TGTCGCTCGAACCGCCTGTGCGCAAAGCTGCGCATTGGAAACGCTAACACGCCAACTTCGCGCCTCTGCGCCGTGTTGCATACCCTTGAAATATCATGAAATGCAATTGCAGATTCACGTTCTGCCTACCGGCCCCGCCCGGGTGGTGGCGGATTGATCAATCCTTTATGGACCGCTAAACATGAAGACGCAACCACATAGGCGCGGCAGGGACCCACGAGCCGCTCCCGCGGGTACAAGCCGCTCAGCCGAGATCCCGAGCACGCGTCAGCAGGACCCCCGCCTCAACGAGCACGGACCTGCTGGAACGCGACGAGCGGATCGACGCCCTCGACTACGCGGAGCAGGATGTCGGCGTGGCACGGGCCGCCGCCGTCGAGGCGGCACCAGCAGGCGAGGTCCCGACCAGCGAGCTCGCGGCGGGCCGCGTCGACCAGCTCGGGGCGCCGGCTCAGGTCCTCGGCGTACGCGGCGACTGCGTCGTCCTGGTCGTGGTGGGCGCGGCAGGTGCGGCAGTCTCCGGCACGGTGCTGGTTGGCGTACCGGCTGGCGGTCAACGCGGGGGCACCGCGGCCAACGTAGACGGCCCCATCGGGGACGTGCCCGTGGTACAGATCCCCGCTGACCCGTACGCGCCGTGGTCCGGACTGCGGCGCGGCGGCGGGCAACTCGAACAGTGGCTCCGCGGCGAAGGCGCTCATGACTCGAGGTGCGCGTCGAGGGCGGCCGGGCCGCGCTGGGCGGGCAGGAGTTCGGGTAGGTAGGTGTAGAGGGTGCTGCGCGAGACGCCGAGCAGCTTGGCGATCGAGGACATGCTGCGGTCGGGTTCGCTGAGCAGGTGCAGCGCGTAGGCGACCTTCTCCGGGGTCATCGCCGCGGGCCGTCCGAGGCGCTGCCCGCGGGCGCGGGCCGCGGCCAGGCCCTCGTTGGTGTTGGCCACGATGATCGTGCGGATGAACTCGGCCAGCGCGGCGAAGACGTGGAAGACGAACATGCCGCCGGCGGTGGTGGTGTCCAGCTTCTCGTGCAGCGACTGGAAGCCGACGCCTTGGCGCTTGAGCTGACCCACGATGCCGATCAGGTCCTCCAGGGACCGGCCGAGCCGGTCGAGGGACACCACCACCAGTGCGTCGCCCGGGCGGACGTAGTCAAGCATCTTGGTCAGCTCGGGCCGGTTGGTGTTCTTGCCGGTGGCCTTGTCGAAGAAGCATCGAGTGCAGCCGGCCGCGGTCAGCGCGCTCTGCTGCCGGTCGAGGTTCTGCTCGCGGGTCGAGACCCGGCCGTAGCCGACGAGCACGCCGGAGAGCGGGGCCAGGACGAGCGGGTCGCCCTCGACCGGCGCGGGGGAGACGGTCATGCCGTCCATCATGTCCAACAAACCCGTAACCGGGTTTCCGGACACGCCGACTTCCTGGACATGTTTCTCGGACAGTGTTGACCGATCCGGCGACCAGAAAATGATCTTGTCCGAGAAACGATCGTTTCTCGGGCACCCCGCCCAGTCGGCGCTCAGGCCGCCGCCACCCTGCACGCCGACGGCGCGCGACAAAGGCAATGGCTGCACGATGTAACTCCATCTGCCAAAGATGCCCACGGATCTTTTGACAGTCGGTATTGTGTGATGCACTTAGATCAACGCAACGTCGATTAACGGAGACTAGGAGGCAGGATGGCGATCCGGCTCAAGCTCGGTGGCTACGAGACGGTTCAGGAGGACCCGCTCGGAAGGACGTTCATCGGTTGCTTCCCGCGGATCACCGAAGAGGAGGCGTGGGAGGCAGGCCGGGGCGTCTGGAAGATGAACCGGGAGAAGGCCGGCCGCCAGCGGTTCGCGCTCATCGTCGGCGAGGGCACCGTCCGCGCGGTCGCCGAGATCACCGGCTACACCGAGCACACCACCTCGACCGGCGTGCGCGGCGCCTTGGAAGGCGCACCCCTTCCTGCCGGCCACCCGGTACGTGACAACTACCTCGGTCAGCCGGACCCAGTCGCCAACGGTTCGCAGAACCCCGTCGGCTACTGCGACCTGCCCGAAGAGCAGGCGTACCTGATGCGGCCGTGCGCGTGTGGCTGCGGCGAGGACACCGACCGAGACTTCCTGCCTGGCCACGATGTCCGCGCTATCCAGCAGCGCGTCCGTGACCACTTCGACGGCTCGGCGCTCAAGCTGATCCAGTTCATCGACCAGCACGCCACCGCCGAATGACTTGGCAGCAAGCTCACCGGTGGCCCCGAGCGCCGCGGCGTTCGTGCATCCCTTGCCTCGGCCGAAACGCTCGAACGCGAGGCCGGTTCCCCGCGCCCGGCCACGACGGCCGCCGCCGCCGAGGCGACCGGTGAGCCGGACCAGGGAGCGGGAAGCCGAGTCGGCTCTTGCGTCCGACCCACCGGAACGGGGATATCCATGACGGACACGACCTTCTACCAAGAACGTGGAGATGACGAGTGAACGGGCTACCCGAAGAAGTCGCCGTGCAGGTGCGCCAGGTCGCCGAACGGCTCCACGAGGTGCTGATCACGCAGATGGCCGTGGCCGAGCCTGCCCTCGAGGTGCAACTGCTCTGGCAGGCCACGAAAATGATCAACACGGCCGCCGGTGGTCTGGACTACCAGACCGGGTCCGCAGCCGATCAGCGGTTCTCCCGCTGGTGGGACGTGGCCGACATGGGCTCCGACATCGCCGGCACGGCGATGGAGATCGCCGGGCAGGGCCTGAAGGTCGAGCACGCCGCTGCGCAGGCGGAGTCGTTCGGGTCGATGGACGCCGGATTCACCACGACCATCGGCGGGGCGCGCGTGCAGCTCTACCCGAAGGACGAGGAGTCGACCCGGACGCTGACGGTCGACGTCGACGCTGACCCGCTGCACCCCCTGGCCGTGACCGCCGACCGCGGGGTAGCGCCGACGCCGCGCCCGTACACGGCGGGGAGCCTGCTGCGCGTCGACCACGCGATGCGCCGGCTCGGGCAGGCCCTCGGTGACGTCGTCGACCACCAGGACGACGAGCCGGGTCTGGCCGGGTGACCCCCTGGGAACGGCCCGGTACAAAGGATCAACAACGGGGAGGAACCGATGACCAGTAACCAGTTCAGCGGCGACAACGAGCGGCTCCCGGAGGCCGACCTCGCGGCCTTCGAGCGCGCCACCGACATCTACCGGGCCTTGATCGCGCTGGTCGACGCCCGGCTCGACCAGGTGAGCGACCCCGCGGTGGCCGAGCAGCTCCGCGATGATGCCCAGCGCTACGCCGCCGAGCGGCGTGCGCTGAGCGCGATCGACCGCGCCGGCGTGCAGCGGGTGATCGACGAGTACCCCGCCCTGGTGCGGGACCTGCGGGACTCGCTCGGCTCGTGAGCACCGAGCCGCAGAGCCGCCTGCTGTCGGCGCAGGAGTCGCAGCGCCGTTTCCACGAGCGGATCGTGCCCCGATATCTGGCGCACGGCGTGCCGCAGGAGCGGCCGGTGCTGGTGATCGTGGCTGGGCAACCGGGGGCTGGCAAGAGCGCGGTCGAGAACCGCGTGCACGCCGACCTGGGCGGCGGCACGGTCACCATCGACGCCGACGATCTGCGCCCGACCCATCCGGACTACGTCCCGCTGGCGCTCGAGAACGACCGGACCGCGGCGCCGGCCACCCACGCCGACGCCTCCCGATGGGTCGAGATGGCCAAGGACTACTGCATCAGCAACCGGTTCAACGTCGTCTACAGCACCACCATGCGCGGCGCCGAGTTCGCCGAGCAGGACATCAACCGGTTCAAGCAGGCCGGCTACCGCGTCGAGGTCGTCGCCCTGGCGGTGCACGAGGCGACCAGCCGCCTCGGCGTGCTCAGCCGCTATCAGCAAGGACGCGAGGACGTCGGCTTCGGCCGCTACGTGCCCGACGCCTTCCAACGCGACGCCTACGCCGGCCTGCTGTCCAGCCTGGACCACATCGACGACCGGCACCTGGCCGACGCGGTGCACATCTACCTACGCGACGGCACCCGCGTCTACACCAACGAGCTCGACGACAACGGCGAATGGGCCCACCCCGCAGGATCGCGCGCCGCGGTGGAAGAGGCCCGCGGCCGCCCCTGGAACCACGAGGAGATCCAGGCGTTCCGGGACCGCGCGGCCGAGCTGGCCCACCAGCTCCCCGCCGACCTGCACGGCGACCTGCTCGCGATCGCCGAAACTGCCCGCGAACACGTCGCCGCGACCGCCGTCCCGCCGCGGGGGCCACGGACAGACGCCCAACGCGCCGCCGCGGCCGCCGCGGCCTTCCCGGACAGCACTCGCTCCACGCTGAACAAGACCGGCCAGCCGGCCCGCGGCACCCCGCCCAGCGCCAAGCCGATCGACCGTCACAACGCAGCCAACCGGGCCAAGGACCACGAGCGCTGACCGCCGGAGACCCGGATGCGGCGCCGCAGCGAACCGGGGAGAAGCGCGTGAACGGCGGACCTCAGATCACACGGGTGAGTATGACCTTCAGTGACTCATGGCTTCCGTGTGATCGAGAGTCCGCCGGTACCTCCACGATCGGGTCCGTGCAGGTCAACGACAACATCAACGATCAAAGAACAGGGATGTAGTTCAACGCAGACCACACGAGCGGCCGACACGGAAATGGTCATTCCGGCATACCGGGCGCACCATGATCGTTAGCTTCGGGGAGTGCTGCGGCCACCCCTCGAACCGATGCGCTGCGTCGGGGTGACCGAGCTCCCGGAGACGCGGATGTGCCGCGGCGGGTGTGCCTACGAGGTCAAGTTCGACGGCTGGAGGTGCCTGGCCTTCGTCCGGCCGGACGGGGTATATCTGCAAAGTCGCAGGTCAAGAGACCTGACTCCATATTTTCCCGACGTCGTGGCGGCGGTACGCGAGACGCTGCCGCCGGGCACCGTGGTCGACGGCGAGCTGGTCATCTTCGACACCGAGGCGGGCAGCACCACGTTCCCGGCGCTGCTTGGCCGGATCACCGCCGGGCGCCGTCTGGCTCGCGAGGCCGCGGCCCGGCCGGCCAACCTGGTGCTGTTCGACGTGCTCGCCGACGCCGGCGACGACCTCACCGCGCTGCCGCTGTACCAGCGTCGCGCCCGACTCGAGAACCTGCTCGCCGACGCGCCGCCCACCCTGACGCTGTGCCCGCAGACCTGCGACGTCGAGCTGGCCCGCACCTGGTTCGACGAGCTGGGAGTGACCGGCGCCGAGGGCCTGGTCATCAAAGACCTGGCGGCGGTCTATCGCGTCGGCGGCAGGGGATCGTCCTGGTGGAAGTACAAGAAGAAGGTCACCGTCGAGGCGATCATCGGTGGGGTCGTCGGCGCCATCGAGAACCCGCGGGCGTTGCTGCTCGGCCGCCTTGACGGCCGCGGCCGCCGGTTGCGCTACATCGCCCGGACCGCCCCGCTCGCGCTGAGCCAGCGCCAGGAGATTGCCCGGGCACTCCCCACCGCGACCAGTGACCACCCGTGGCCGCAGCCGCTGCCCGCGGCCTGGATCGGTCAGCTCGACCGGCGCGAGCCCCAGCCCTACGTCCAGGTCGAGCCGTTGCTAGTCGCGGAGATCGTGGTCGACCAGGCCTACGACCGGGGCCGGTACCGCCACCCCGTGCGCCACCTGCGCCTGCGCGCTGACCTCGACCCCGCCGACGTAGAGCGGTGGCAGCCGTAAGTGAACCCTTCGCACTCGGTGAACGGAGGGCTGACGGCCAAGAGGACGGCCCCCGGGGAGGTCTCCCCCCCCCGGGGGCCGGACTCGACGTGCTCAGCCTGGTTACAGCACGACCACGACACCGCCGTTCATGACCAGGACCAGCATGATGATCAAAACGACCACCAGGACCGGGACCTTGACCTGCACGAAAATCTCCTGAGACTGCATCATTGCTGAACCCCTTTGCGATAGTGATCTTTGCCGGATCGGTTGAGTCGGGCTGATTCCAACCCCTGGGACTCTCACATCCGTTCGGGGCCTCGCGGGTCAGCTCGACCCGGGCCACAGTACACGAGAATTGCATGAGTTGCGGAGGGCGGCACCCTGTCGGGGGCGCTCGGGCCGACGAAGACCCGACACTTCTGAAACTTATGACTCTTGCTGTGGCTGAACCCATGGCTGAGCCCATGGGGTTTGCCATGAAACCCCCGGTGACCTGCTAGGAAAGCTGCTAGGTAGACGTTGTTGACCACTTATCCACCATGCGGTCTACGGGTTGGGGGGTAAGTCGGGTACCGGGTTCTACGACGCGACCGGGAAAACTACACCGGCCCTCGTTAAATGAACTACACCGAGAACTAAAAAACGCTACGAGTTTCGTAGGGCGGGAAGGATAAAGGCATGCGTAAAGCGAAAATGAGATCAGCGCTGTTCATTACAATACTGATATTGCCAAGCAGGTTGCAGTGCTGGAAACACTGAACGGATATCGCAGAGATTTTCGTTGATGAGATTCACACTGACACTAATGGCAGCAACGACGTTGGGTGTGGCATGATGGTGAAGCAGCACACGATCGTCGACATGACCCTGAGCTGCGTAAACGCCTGATAGTTGATCTTTGCCGGATCGGACGACAGGTAGTTGATGGCCTCCCCGTCTCACCGGGCGAGGCCATCGTCGTCTCTGCATCCCGCGGTCAAGGTCCTTCCTGTGAAGGGGGTCTTGACGGCCTCAAGGTCAGCAAGGTGACACCGGCGCCGCATGACAGCCTGGTCGGTGTGAAGGGGGTCTTGACGGCCTCAAGGTCAGCAAGGTGACACCGACGCCGCGTCACAGCCGGGTCGGTGTGAAGGGGAGCTTGACAGCAGGCCAACGCCCATATGACGCGTAATCCTAAAAGGTATTTCCGGTCGGTTACCACGCTCCCGGGACGGTCAGCGAGGGCAAGTCGGCGAAGCCGGTGCGGCAGCCGATCGCCACGACCCGACACCCGCTCGACCACGACGGCGATCGTCCCGGCTCGAGCAAACGGGGTGTGAGGGGGCTCAGCCGACGGCGGGGTACGCGCTCAGCGCAGTGCCCTGCGTGGCGTTCGTCACGCCGGCGTAGCCGCTGACGGCGGCCGGTGCCAGGCCGGGGGAGGGCTCGCGGTCCACGCCGGTCTTCGCGTCGAGCGCCACCGGCCTGTCGCCGACGGTGCCGTAGACCGCGCCGTGCCAGACGGCGGTGACGGTCGGGGCGCTACGGCCGGTGGCGGGGAGCTGCCAGAGCGGCTTGCCGCTGGTGGCGTCTAGGGCGAACACCAGCGAGGGGCCGGTGGCGCACACGGTGACGGCGGCCTGGTCGTAGCGGCAGGTCAGCCCGGCGTTGTAGGCGCCGGTGGCGCGGTCGGTGAGCTTGCCGTCGCTGGAGACCCGGGCGTAGAGGCGTTTGGCGGCGTCCTGCTCGGCGAGCAGGACCGCGTACGCCGGGCCGGCCGCGACCAGCTCGGCGTTGCGGATGGTCGCGGTCGACCATCGGCGGGTGCCGTCGGCTACGCCCACGCCGATGACCTTCTGCTCGCGGCCGGCGTCGGGGGCGGTGAGCCCGACGACGGTGTCGTCGAGCACGGTGACCGCCTGCAGGGCGGTGTTGCGCCACAGCACCGAGCCGGTGGTGAGGTCGACGCCGACGGTGACCTGCTTGCCGATGGTCAGCACGATGGTGTTGCCTTGGGCGCCGACGACGGTGACGTACTCGCCGGCGACCGCGGTGAAGTCGCCGTTGCCCTCGGCCGGGGTGGCCGCCACGCTCAGCTCGGCGAGCTGCTCGCCGGTGGCCGCGTCAGCGACCAGCAGGTGCACGGCCTGCTTCGCCGCGGTGGTGCCCGAGGCCGGGGCCGACACGGCGTATGGCACCACCACGGCCGGCTTGCCGCCGCGCTGTACCAGGTGCGGGGTGTGCCCCGCGGGTCTGCCGAGCCCGCCCGAGCGCGGCACCGGCGGGCGGGTGGGTGCAAGGGTGGCCGCCGCCTGGCCGGTGAGCAGGTCCGTGACGGTGGTGCCGGTCTCGCCGGCGACGAAGGCCGTGTGGGCGTAGAGCAGCACGTCCTGAGCGCGGCCCTCACCCAGCGGCAGGCCGGTCGGGCCGAACCGCACCGGCGGGTCGAAGCTCTGCCGAGTGGGCGCGGCCGCGGACGACGCCGGGGCCGGGGTGGGCGGTGTCGGCGCCGGCGCCGGGCCGGAGGTGCATCCGGCGGCGAGGGCCGCCACCGCCAGCAGTGCACCCGCGGTCAGCCGTCGATCCGGCACGTTCGCCCCCTTGCAGAGTCGTCTGAGTCGATAAAGCGTTGCGGAGCGTAGCAACGTCGATTCTGTGCGCTGTTCGTCCGGTCAGGAGCCGCGGATCTCGAAGTCGGGGAGCTGGGCCAGGACCTCGGCTGGGGCGGGCTCGACCGGCAGCGGCGCTGTGTTGACGTGGCCACGGTCGGGCGAGCACTTGTTGAACGGCCCGTACTCGCCGGTCATGACGGCGAAGTGGGAGTCGAAGTGGTCGCGCCACCAGATGCTCATGCCGGTGTCCGGGTCGCCGACGCGCAGGGTTTCCCAGGCCCGCCACAGGGCGTAGAGGCGGCTGATGGCCTCGGGATGCCGCCACCAGGACGGGCACCAGTTGACAGCGAACGACGAGCCCACGCTGAGGCGCCGTTCCACGACCGGGGACAGGTAGTTGACCATGAACGAGTTGAGGTCGGTGAACATCGGCTCGATCGCCGCGGGCGCGTCGTCGCCGGCGAGCTCCGGATCGTCGGTGCCGGCCGGGCCCGGCTCGCCGCTGGTGTCTGCAGGGCTCGGGTCGGCGGCCCGACTGGTCATCTGGTCGAGCAGGGTGGCCAGGTCGGGGACCGCGGTGGATCCGGCCGGGGCGGCGGGGTCGGGGTTCACCGCGGTGCCCCGGTGGTGCCGGGGTCGATGGCCGGGTCGACCGGGTCGGGCGTCAGGGTCCAGTCGGCCTTGCGGTCGGGGTCGAACTGCTCGATCGAGGCGCGGATCTGCTCGGCGTACGGACCGGCCTGCCAGGGCGCGGTGCGGGCCAGGACGGGCCGGGCGCCGGAGCTGTAGACGACCATCCGGCCGCGGGGCAGCGCGTGCAGGGAGGCGACGTCGAGGATCCGCTCGCGTCGGGTGGAGCGCGACACGCTCTCGGCGGTCCACCCGCCGGCGCGGTGGCTGGTCGAGCGGACGGTGACCTCGTGCTCGCCGATCAGCTTGCTCAGTTCCTCGAGGAAGTCCGGATCGGCGACGCCGCCGCCGTAGGTCCTGACGTTGGCCGCGGACCAGAGCTTGCGCATCCCCTCGCGGCCCCACACGTCGACGCCCTGGGCGTAGGACTGCAGGATGGTGATGATCGGCAGGCCCATCGAGCCGTAGAACGAGTACAGGGCGGGCAGTTGCCGCAGGCGGCAGATGTTGGCCGCCTCGTCCAGCACCGACAGCAGCGGCGGGTCCAGGCGCCGGCCGCGGGAGTCGCGGGCCCGGGCCTCGCCGGCGCGCAGCACGGCGTCGGTGAGCGCGGCGACCAGCGGGGCCGGGGAGCCGGGCCCACCCTGCGAGAGCAGGTACAGGGTGCCGGTGCCGACGACGAAGTCGGCCGGGGAGAACTCGTTAATGCCGGGGACCGTCGGGACGGTCACCCAGGCGGACACGGACGGTTCGGTCAGGCACGACAGGGCGCGTTCGGCGCCGCCGTAGATGCCGCCACGGGTCTTGTCGGGCAGGTTGATGACGCCTTCGACGGCGTAGGCGGGCAGCTCGTGGCCGCCCTCACGCAGTAGCCGCACGGCGGTGTCGTCGCGCGGGTTGGTCGCCCATTTGTAGACGTCCAGGATCGATCGGCGGCCCACGGCCGCGGCCAGCAGCAGGTTCGCGGTGAGGTCTTCGGCTTTGGGGTCGAAGAACGCATCGCGGCTGACGCCGGGCTCGCGCTCGGCGGCCGCGAAGTGCTCGGCGAGGCGCCGGGCGTCGGTGATGGTGTCGATGGCGGCGAGGGGGTTCCACCAGAGCCGCTGTGGTTCGCTGCCCCAGATCTGCTGCGGGTCGAACACCGCGATGGCTCCGCGGGTCTCGCGCGGCCCGCGGGTGGCATCGACGATGTCGCCCTTGACGCTGGTGACCAGCACCGGGCCCGGCGAGGCGACGATCGCGGGGATGGCCCGGGCGGTGGTCTTACCGGTCCGCGGGCCCCAGATGTCGACGGCCATGTCTTCCCAGGACTGGCGCAGCGCCATCCCGCCGGCGAGCTGGTGGGCGATCAGTACCCCGGCCTGGTCGGCCTCGATGTCCTTGACCTCGGCCAGGCTGGGTCGCAGCCGGCGGGCCGAGGCCTGTACGCCCTTGGGGCTCAGATGCTCGAGTTCGCCGCGCCCGGCCATGTGCCGGGCTTGGGAGTCGACGCGGCTGCCGCGGTGCTTGCGGTGCGTCCACATCCAGCGCAGGCCCGCCACGAGCACGACCAGGATGACCGCTTCGATCGCCGCGACGATGGTGCACGCCGTGGTCCAGGAGATCTCGCCGCCGGCGACGGCGAACGCGGCGTCGAACAGACCTTGGCCGGTGTAGCCGGGCGGGTTGGTCAGTGCGACCGGTGCCCACACCGCGGCGGCGAGCATCAGCACGACCAGGGCGATGCCGCCGATGGCCAGGCCGCGGCCGTTGCCGCCCGGCCCGCGTTCGCCGCTCACGATCGCTTCCATCGGGCGTCGGTGTTGCCCAACTGCTTCTCGATCTCGGTGGGTTCCAGGTGCACCGGGATCCCGGGCCGGGTGCCGACCTTGATCAGGAAGTTCCCGCGACCGATCAGGACCTCTTCGCCGTCGGCGCCGGCCGACCAGGCCGGTGGGGCCGCCCAGGACAGCACCTCGCGGCGTTCGGCCTGCGACAGCGGCCGGACCCGGGACACGGCGTCGAGTTCCTGATCGGAGCAGGCGCCGATCATCATGACCGCGCACCGGTCGGCGAAGCCGCGGGCCTTGGCCCGGTCCTCCGGGTCGGGCAGGGCCTCCAGGTCGGCGAGGCTGTGGGTGATGAACGCGGTGCCGGTGCCCTTGGACCGGTTGAGCCGGGTGAGGGCGTCGATGCGGTCGACCATGCCGTGCCCGACGCGCAGGGCCCGCCACATCTCGTCGAGGACCAGGAAGAACGTGCGCGGCGGTGCGAGCCCGAGGTCGGAGAGGCGGTGTGCGGCCTCGACCTGGCCGAACCCTGCCGCCCAGGTGGTCACCAGTGACGCCGCGGTGAGCAGGTGGTTGGTCTCGCTGATGCCGGAGATGTCCACGCACAGGGCGGTGGTGTCCAGGTCGATCGGGGCGGTGGTGTGGCCTTCCACGGTCGGGCCGAGCGGGCCGTGGATCAGCGCGCGCAGCGCGCGGCGCAGGTTCTCGGTCTCCTCGCGGTAGCGCGGCAGGTCCTGCTCGGCGTACCAGAGCGTCACCCAGCGGACCTCGTCCGGTGCGTCCTCGATGACGCGCAGGACGTCGGACAGCAGCGGCTGGGTGTCGGTCTCACGTTCGGCGAGGTAGCGCAGTGCCGCGGACACCACGGTCAGCTCCCCGGATTCCAGCGGGCCGCCGCGCATCAGGGTCAGCAGCACCGCCGCGGCGTTGAGGCGCCGGTCGACGACCTCGGCGCGCAGCCGCTCGGCCTCCTGCTCGTCGCTGACCCGGGCGAGGACCTGACGCCACGGGCCGACATCCAGGGGGTTGAGCCGGTGCAGACCGGGCCCCACGCGCACGACCCGGCCGCCGAGCGCGGCGACCAGCTCGGCGTAGTCGGGCTTGAGGTCGCCCAGGATTAGCGGGGTGACACCCTGGGCGACCAGCGACAGCAGCATCCGGCGCACCGCGGTGGACTTGCCCATCGCCGGTTCCGACTGGATCCACACGCTCGGGTTGTTGATCAGCTTGGCGCGTTCGTACCAGCTGATCGGGTCGAAGCACACGGTCGCCGAGGTGTAGCGGTGCCGGCCCAGCGGCGCCCCGATCGTCGGAGTCGCCGCGCCGGTGCCGTACGGCCACAGCCCGCACACCTGCACGGAGGTGCCGCGGTACTCCGTCGGGGCTTCCACCCACGACACCTTGCCGCCGCCGGGCCCGGCGAAGCCGTAGCGGGTGGGGCGGCGCGGTATCCGGGCGGCGTTGGTCTTGGCCATCAGGGCCTCCAGGCGGGGATCAGAACGGGATCGTGGCGTGGGTGGGCAGCACCACCCCGGCAGGCAGCCCGGCCGAGAACGCCGCGGCCTGGGCGCCGTACATCGGGCGCAGCACCATGCGGGCCTCCGAGGCGCGTGAGGCGATCAGCCGGTCGGCTTGCTCGAGTTCGGCGACGGTGTCGACGGTGGCGGTGACCAGCAGGGTGAACCGCACCATCCCGGCGCCGGAGGCTTCCTCCTGCGCGGCCTGCTCGGCGGCTTCCAGATCGGCCAGGTCCCGGGCCGACGGGCGGGGCTTCTTACCCGCCTGGAACCGCGCGTCGCGCTTGTCGTTCTCCACCAGGCGCACCGCCTCGGCCGGGGTGTAGGGCCGGTAGAACAGGGTCACGCGCTTGCGCTTGAGCTGCGGGTCCGGGTCGGTCAGCCGGGAGAACGTGTTGCTGAAGGTGACGCCGCGGGGCGCCTCGGCCATGCCCCAGGTACGGCTGACGCCCGAGTCGTGGCGGTAGAAGTCCCAGGACTCTTTGGCGGCCACCGGCCCGGCGGCGTCCCACGGCGGTGCGGCACCCGGGTCGCGGGCGAGCTCCAACGCCACGGCCGGGTCGTAGGCGGCACGGACCACCGCGGCCAGGCTCTGCGGGCTCATCGGCTGGACGCCGCCGGCGCCGGCGGCCGACAGCCCGGTGTGCAGGCCCGGGAGCCGGGACGCGACCTCGCGACACACGTCCTCGTGGCTCATGTTCCGCCGCCCGGGCGGGACGGTGTAGGTAAGGCTGACCCGCGTCTCGACCACCGCCGCGCCGGCAGGGTAGGTCCGCACCACCTCATCGAGCACGGCCTTGGCCAGGTCCGGCGCGTGCGGGCTGGTCGTGGTGGCGACCTCGGCGGCGAGCTGGGTGCCCGGGTCCGGGGTGGTCTCCACCGTGACGGCGGCCTGGACCAGGCCGGGCTCACGGGCCAGGGTGTCGAGCCACCCGGCCAGGTGCGCCACCCGGCCGTCGATGACCGACTGGTCGACCAGGTCGCGGCCTTCGGGCGCGCACCGCAGGGTGACGGTGTAGTGCCGGCTCTGCGGGATCACGATCACCCCGAGGGTGCCCGAGCGGCCGGTCTCCACCGCGTAGACCTCCGAGCGGGCCAGGATGCCGGGCAGCTGGTGGTGCCCGGTGACCCGCGAGGCCACGCCGGAGCGGTAGAGGTGCTGGCGCCGGGAGTGCCCGCGCCACCAAGCGACGCGGGCAGCGATGACCTGAAACCCGGTCCGGCCGTTGATGCGCACGGCCATCGGCACCAGGACCAGCGCACCGATCAGCACGGTGACCAGGGAGTACAGCACCGACACGGCCAGCATGACCACCGCCAGCAGGCCGATGCCGAACATGCTCAGGGTTCCGATCGGGCCGAGCCCGAACAGGCCCGCTCCGTTACCGCGCCGCCAGTTGCCGTACGTGCGCTGCTTGGTCGTCGTGGTCACTACTGCTCACCTGCCTCTGTTGCTCCATTCGCCATTCCGCCAACCTTGCGCACCACGGCGGGTCCGGCCTTGGCGACCACCGCGGCCCCGGCGATCCCCGCGCCGACCGGGCCGGCCGCGGCCGCGGTCCCCCCGGC
>CAKUMG010000007.1 GCA_934667465.1 uncultured Actinoplanes sp.
GGCTGGGACCAGGGCCTGGTCGGCGTGCCGATCGGCAGCCGGGTGCAGCTCGACATCCCGGCCGCGCTGGCCTACGGCGAGCAGGCCTCCGGCGGCGCACCGGCCGGCGACCTCCGCTTCGTCGTGGACATCCTCGCCGCGCAGTAACGCCCGCACCCAGGCCGCGCGGCTGCTCGGGTTGCCGCCCCGCACCCGCGCCGCGCGGCCCGGAAAGCGGCGCTGCCCGTCAGAGCTCGCGGACGATCACGTCCGCCTGACGGGCCCGCCCGGCGGCCACCGGCCGTTCCTCGACGGTCCACTTGAGGTCCCGCAGCGCCGTGAGCAGCTCGTCCACGCTCGCCGGCGCGACCGCGGCCGCGGCGAGCGCCCGTACCATCCGGCCCTTGGTGGCCTTGTTGAAGTGGCTGACCACCGAGCGCTTCGGCGTGCCGTCCACGACCCGCTCGTGCAGCACCCGCAGCGCGACCGCCGCGGGCCCGGGCGTCCACATCGCGGCATATGCCCCGCTACGCAGGTCGAGAGTCGGCCCCTGCTCCGGCATGGCCTTGGTCAAGTGCGTCTTCCAATACGGCGTCAGCCCGCCGATCCCGGGCAGCGTCACGCCCGCCGAGCAGCGGTACGCCGGGATCCGGTCCGTCAGCCGCACCGCGCCCCACAGCCCGGAGAACACGACGGCCCGCTCGTCCACCCACGCCCGCGCGTCGGGGGCCAGCCCCGCGTGGTCCAGCGCCTCGTAGAGCACGCCCGTGTAGACCTCGGCCGCCGGTGCCGCGGGCGCGGTGGCCAGGGCGGCGTTGCGGTCCAGCTCGCCGCGCTGCCCGGCGCTGAGCCCGAGCACCGCCAGGGACTCCGCGACCGCCTTCGCGCTGGTGCGCCGGCTCAGCGCCGCGAGCTTCGACAGCACCCGCTTGCGCGCGGTGGCCAGGCGGGGCAGCAGGAGCGTGGCCGGGTCCACGGGGTCGCCGGCGACCGGCGCGGTCTTGCCCTCGGAGGGCGGGAGCAGGATCAACACGTCCGCAGACGCTACCGCCCCGTGCCGTCGGCGAGCGCGTCGGCCACGGTCGGATAGAGCGCGAGCGCGCTGGTCAGCCCGAGCGTCGTGAGCAGGCCGTGCAGCCACTCGCTCGGGCAGGCCAGGCGCACCCAGCCGCCCGCGGCGCCCGCCTGGTTGTGCGCGACCACGAACGAGCTCAGCCCGGTGGAGTCGCAGAACTCGACCCCGGACAGGTCGACCACGACCCGCGGCATCGGCCGGTCGAGCACCTGGCCGAGGGTCGTGTCGAGCACCGGCGCCGAGTCGAGATCCAGGTTGCCCCGGACGGTGACGACCACCGAGTCGTCCGGGTTGCCGATGACAGAGACGTGCACGGGACCTCCAGCCATCCGCCGAACGAAGAAACCTCCTCCTGCCCACTCAGGGGCGGTCCGGAACCTGCGGCACGGTGATCGTCGCCTTCACGGTCGCCTGGTCGATCTCGGTGGTCCGCACGGTGAACGCGAGCTCGTACGTCCCGGGCAGCGGGAACGTCACCGAGCCCATGGCGTCGTTGCGCGGGGCCAGGGGCAGCATCGGCGCCGCCACCGGTTCCAGGTCCTCGCTCACCAGCCGGGTGGTGACCGTGACCTCCTCGGCCACCAGCGGCGCGCCCGCCGGCGAATAGGTGAACCCGTGCACGGTGTTGTACTCGCCCAGTTCCACGGGGTAGATCGAGTATTGGAACGTGAACAGGTCCGAGGTCAGCGTGCCCGAGGTGCCCCGCTGCTCCGGCGCCGTCCGCTCGGCGACGACCGCGCGCCCCGGCGTGGTCTGCACCAGGACCGCGCTGAGCCCGAGCACCACCACGGTCGCCGCGACCTCGAGGCCCACCGAGCGGCGCAGCGCGCGCGGCCCGTCGGGCACGATCCGGGCGCGCTGCACGAACCGGCGGGCGCCCTGCGCCAGGCCCAGGACGGCGGCCAGCAGGGCGGTCTTGGCGAGCAGCAGCCGCCCGTACGAGGTGGTCCAGAGCGCCGGGACCGAGCCCAGCTGGACCACCGCCTGCACGACGCCCGCGCCGACCAGCCAGACCACGGCCAGCATGGCCCAGCGCGACCAGGCCGGCAGGATCCGGCCGAGGACCCGCGGGTGCGCCCGGCGCAGCAGGAACATTGCGAGCGTGACCAGCCCGCCCAGCCACACGGCCATCGCGGCGATGTGCACGACGTCGGCGGCCACGATCGCGGCGGGCAGCGGGGACTCGGCGGCGTGCCCGGTCAGCGGCCACGTCGCGAACCCGGCCACGGCGAGCGCGAGCAGGGTCAGCGACCGCCACCGGGCGCGCTCCCCACGCAGCAGGGGCGGCAGGAGCGCGGCGACGGCGGCGAGCACGGCGAGACGCGCGGTCAACGCCCACCCGTACGGGCTGGTCAGCACGTCCCTCAGCTCGATCAGGGACACGTCCCACAGCGGGGCGCCGCTGGTCGCGGGGGCCTGCGTCCAGAGGCCACCCAGCGCCGCCACGGCGGTCAGGAGCAGTCCGGCGCGCACCAGCCGGATCGGGCCGCGCCGCGCCAGCCTCCGGGGCCACAGGAACGCCAGCATGAGCGCCGGGCCGGCCGCGAGGGTCAGACCGGCGTACCCGGCGAAGCGCAGCGCGGGCTGCACCGCGCTGACCGACGGGTGCACGCCTGCCGGGTCGGTCTCGGCGGGGCGGGCCGAGGGCGCGCCGACCGAGAAGATCATGGCGCCGCCGACCGGGTGGCTGTCCGCGGAGACGATGCGATAACTCACCACGTACGTGCCGCGGGGCTGATCGGCGCGGCGCAGCTGGATGCGCAGCAGCGGGCCCTCGGCGCGGACCTCGCCGGTGATCCGCTTGCCGTCCGGCGCCAGCACCTGGGTGCGGGCCGGGACCGCGGTGATGTTCTCGGTGAACCGGACGACGACCTCGGCCGGCGCCTCGGCGACGACGCTGCCCGGTTCCGGGGACGCCGCGGAGAGCGCCGCGTGGGCACCGGCCGGGGTGGCCGGCACCAGCAGCGTGGCGAGCGCCACCAGGATCAACAACAGAGCGCGGGACAAGCGTGCTTCCTTCCCTTGGTGCACCAGGTAGTTCGGATGGCGGCCGGAAAAGGTTCAACCGCTTACCGGCGACCGGACGAGGGTATGGGCAGCGTTACGATCCGGACAGGTTTCACGTCCGCCAGGAGGCACCCGATGTCCGTCCACCCCCGCGCCGGCAAGCCCGCCGGACCCCACGACCTCATCGACGTCCCCCGGGTGATCTCGCGGTACTACACCGAGCATCCCGACCCCTCGGAGGCCGGGCAGAAGGTCGCGTTCGGGACGTCGGGGCACCGCGGGTCCAGCCTCAAGGTGGCCTTCAACGAGGACCACATCGTGGCGACCAGCCAGGCGATCGTCGAGTACCGCCGGGAGCAGGGCACCGACGGGCCGCTGTTCATCGGCCGCGACACGCACGCGCTCTCCGAGCCGGCCATGATCTCGGCGCTCGAGGTGTTCGCCGCCAACGACGTGACCGTGCTGATCGACAGCCGCGACGGCTACACCCCGACGCCGGCCGTCTCGCACGCGATCCTGACCTTCAACCGCGGCCGCAGCGGCGGGCTCGCCGACGGCGTCGTGGTCACGCCCTCGCACAACCCGCCCGACGACGGCGGCTTCAAGTACAACCCGCCCCACGGCGGCCCCGCCGACACCGACGCCACCCGCTGGATCCAGGACCGCGCCAACGCCATCATCGCGGGCGGCCTCAAGGACGTCCGCCGGGTCGGCGCCGCCAAGGCCCGCGCGTCCGACCTGGTCAAGGGGTACGACTTCCTGGCCACCTACGTCGACGACCTGCCCTCGGTCATCGACCTCGAGGCGATCCGCGCGGCCGGCGTCCGGATCGGCGCCGACCCGCTCGGCGGCGCCTCGGTCGCCTACTGGGGCGAGATCGCGTCCCGGCACGGCATCGACCTCACCGTGGTCAACCCGGACGTCGACCCGACGTTCGGCTTCATGACCCTCGACTGGGACGGCAAGATCCGGATGGACTGCTCGTCACCGTCGGCGATGGCGTCCCTGATCGAGCAGAAGGACCGCTTCCAGCTCGCCACCGGCAACGACGCCGACGCCGACCGGCACGGCATCGTCACCCCGGACGCGGGCCTGATGAACCCGAACCACTATCTCGCGGTCGCCATCAACTACCTCTTCAACGCCCGCACCGACTGGCCCGCCGGTGCCGCCATCGGCAAGACCCTGGTCTCCTCCTCGATGATCGACCGGGTCGCCGCCGACCTCGGCCGCCGCCTGGTCGAGGTCCCGGTCGGCTTCAAGTGGTTCGTCCCGGGCCTGCTCGACGGCACGGTCGGCTTCGGCGGCGAGGAGAGCGCCGGCGCGTCCTTCCTGCGCCGCGACGGCAGCGTGTGGAGCACCGACAAGGACGGCATCCTGCTCGACCTGCTCGCCTCCGAGATCCTGGCCGTCACGGGCCGCACCCCCAGCCAGCACTACGCGGACCTGACCTCGCGCTTCGGCTCGCCGGCCTACGCCCGGATCGACGCGCCGGCCACCCCGGACGAGAAGGCGGTCCTCGGCAAGCTGTCGCCGTCGCAGGTCACGGCGAAGGAGCTGGCCGGCGAGCCGATCACCGCCGTGCTGACCTCCGCGCCGGGCAACGACGCCCCGATCGGCGGCCTCAAGGTCGTCACCGAGACGGGCTGGTTCGCCGCACGGCCGTCCGGCACCGAGGACGTCTACAAGATCTACGCCGAGTCCTTCAAGGGCTCGGACGACCTGGCCCGCATCCAGGAGGAGGCCCGCGGCGTCGTCTCCGCCGCACTCAAGGGCTGAGCCGCCGCTGGTGAAGGGTGTACCGCCGGTACGCCCTTCACCAAAAACTCCCTGCCAGGGTGTGGATAGGGTTTGCTGGGGCAGAGATAGTCAGTCCCGCATGCATCCCACCTCGGAGGACATCATTTCCACCGTCAACGCGATCGCCGCGCCCTCCGCCACCGACCCGCTCGTCCGCACCACCGTCGAGCGCCGGGACGTCGGGCCCCGCGACATCCTGATCGAGATCGCCTACGCCGGCATCTGCCACTCCGACATCCACACCGTGCGCGGCGAGTGGGGCCCGGTGCCCTACCCGCTGACCGTCGGCCACGAGATCGTCGGCACGGTGACCGAGACCGGCGCCGAGGTCACCAAGCACGCCGTCGGTGACCGGGTCGGTGTCGGCTGCATGGTCAACTCGTGCCGCGAGTGCGAGAACTGCAAGGCCGGCATGGAGCAGTACTGCCTGCCGGGCAACATCGGCACGTACGCCGCCGTGGACCGCGACGGCACCGTCACCCAGGGCGGCTACTCCACCCACGTCGTCGTCGACGAGGACTTCGTGCTGCGCGTGCCCGAGTCCATCCCGGTCGAGAAGGCCGCGCCGCTGCTCTGCGCGGGCATCACCACCTACTCCCCGCTGGCGCACTGGAACGCCGGCCCCGGCAAGAAGGTCGCCGTCGTCGGCATGGGCGGCCTCGGCCACATGGCCGTCAAGATCGCTGCCGCGATGGGCGCCGAGGTGACCGTGCTGTCCCAGACGCTCGGCAAGAAGGACGACGGGCTCGCGTTCGGCGCGCAGCACTACTACGCGACCAGCGACGAGTCGACGTTCTCCAAGCTCGCGAACTCGTTCGACCTGATCATCAACACGGTCAGCGCGAAGATCGACATCGGTGCCTACCTCGGGCTGCTGCGCCTCGACGGCACCCTGGTCAGCGTGGGTGCCCCGCCGGAGCCGCTGCCCGTGCAGGTCTTCACGCTGTTCGGCAACCGGCGCTCGTTCGCGGGCTCCAGCATCGGCGGCATCGCCGAGACCCAGGAGATGCTCGACTTCTGCGCGGAGAAGGGCATCGCGCCCGAGATCGAGCTCATCGGCGCCGACGCGGTCAACGAGGCGTACGAGCGGGTGCTCAAGTCCGACGTGCGCTACCGCTTCGTGATCGACATCGACACCCTGCGCTGACGGAAGCCCACCCCGGGCTGCCTTTTGTGGAAGCGCCCCTTTTTGGGAGCGCAACCCACCCCGGGCCGGCGCCACTCAGGTTTTCCTGGGTGGCGCCGACCTGTCTGGTAGGCACCTCATGCCAGCCCGGGGGAGACGCACGCCCAGATGACCGCACCGCACCGGCTCGCCGCGCCCGGCCTGCTGCCCCTCGTGGCGGCGGTCACGGCCGTGACCGGAGTGCTGTGCTGGCTACTCCTGGGACAGCCGGGAAGCATGCGCCTCGCCTACGCGGCCGGGCCGGTCACGCTCGGCGCCGCGCTCCTGGCCTGCGGGCGCCTGGGCCGGATGGGCGCGGCCGCCCCGCCGATCCGGAGGTTCTGGCGCACCATCGCCGGGGCCGCGCTCTGCGTCGGGATCGGCTCCACGGGCAGCGTCGTCCTCGCGAACAACGACCCCGGCATGTCCCCGGCCGTCGCCGCACCCATGCTGCTCGGCGTCGGGCTGTTCCTGCTGGCGTTCCTGCTCCTGCCCCGCGAGCGCCGCTCCGGCCTCGAGTGGCTGCGCCTGCTCGTCGAGGGCGCCACCGTCGCCGTCGCCGGAGTCCTGATCTTCGAGTACGTGATCACGGGCCTCGCCGGCCCGCACGTGGACCCGGGCGCCGCCCGCGGAGCCGGAGCCCTGGGCGCCGCCGCGCTCGTCGCCCTCGTGGTCATCGGCCGCGCCGCGATCAGCCCGGCCAGCGCCGTCGACGCCGCCGCCCTGCGGGCCCTCGCGATCACCCCCGCGATGGCCGTCGCGGTGGCTGTCCTGCTCATCGCGGGCGGGGAGAGCGGCCGCCTCTGGATGTCAGTCCTGGCGGCACCCATCGCCGGCACGGCCATGTGCCTCGGCGCGTACCGTCAGCAACTCGCTCTCGACCGGCCCGTCCCCGCCGCCCTGCCCCGGGAACGCCACCGCTTCCGCGATGCGCTCCCACAGGCCGCCGTCGTCGCCACCGCGGGCGTCGTGCTCTGGTCCTCCGCCCACCAGCTCGGCGACGCCCAGCGCGCCCTCAACCTCGGCGTGCTCGCCGTCGCCGGGCTCGTGGTCGCCCGCCAGCTGATCGGGCTGCGCGCCGAGGACCGGATGCTCGCCGAGGCCGCCTACCGGGCGCGGCACGACCCGCTCACCGGGCTGGTCAACCGGGCGCGCTTCGGCGAGGTCCTCGGCGCGCGCACCGGTCCGGTCACGGTCCTGCTCATCGACCTGGACGACTTCAAACTGATCAACGACACGATGGGGTACGCCGTCGGCGACCAGCTGCTGTGCGAGGTGGCCCGGCGGCTGCGCCACCACAGCGCGGTGGCCTCCTCCTTCACCGACGCCGCGCCCTTCACCCACGCCGCGCCTTCAGCTGACGCCGTGCCCGTGGGGCCCTCCCACCCTGGCGCCTTCGGGCGCCTCGGCGCTCGCTTCGGGGCGGGTGCGTCCGCGGCGAGGCCCGTGGGCCCCGCGGCTCGTTTCGGGGCGGGCGCGTCCACGGCGCTGCCCGCGCGGCTCGGGGCCGACGAGTTCGCGGTGCTCCTCGACACCGGGGACCCGGCGACCGCCGACGAGGCCGCGTCGTCGCTGCTGGCGTCGCTCGCCGTCCCGTACCGGGTGGGTGAGCATCAACTGCTCGCCCAGGCCAGCATCGGCGTCGCCGTGGCGGGACCGCAGGAAAGCGCCGCCGAGGTCCTGCGCAACGCCGACATCGCCACCCACCAGGCGAAGGCGGCGGGCAAGGCGGTGTCCGTGCGGTTCGAGCCCCGCATGCGCGAGGAGGTCGTCAACCACGCCCGGCTCGGCAGCGAGCTGCACAACGCCCTCGTCCGCGGCGAGCTGCACCTGCTCTACCAGCCGGTCTTCGACCTGACCACGGGCCGGATGTCGGGCGCCGAGGCGCTCGTGCGCTGGCAGCACCCCGTACGGGGAATGGTGTCCCCGGCCGACTTCATCCCCGTCGCCGAACGCACCGGCCTCATCGTCCCCCTCGGCTCCTGGGTCCTGCGCGAAGCCTGCACCCAGCTCGCCACCTGGCGCCGCACCCACGGCCCCGCCGCGATCCCGTCCGTCAACGTCAACGTCGCGGGCCGCCAGCTCCGCGAATGCGGCTTCGTCGACGAGGTCGCCGCCGTCCTGAGCGACACCGGCCTCCTCCCCGCCAACCTGGTCATCGAAGTCACCGAATCGTCGGTCATCGAAGGCCGCCACGTCCGCGACACCCTGCAATCCCTCCACGACATGGGCGTCCGCCTCGCCCTCGACGACTTCGGCACCGGCCAGTCCTCGCTGAGCCTGGTCCGCGACTTCCCTGTCGACGTCCTCAAACTCGACAAATCCTTCGTCGACGGCATCTGCTCCGGCTCCGACAAGGGCCGCCTCGCGGTGGCCGCCGCCGTCGCCGAACTCGCCGGCCACCTCGACCTCTACACGGTCGCCGAAGGCATCGAATCCGCCGACCAACTCACCCGCCTCCGCGAGATGGGCTACCGGCTCGGCCAGGGCTACCACCTGGCCCGCCCCCTGCCCCCGGCCGAGCTGGAAGCGCTGATGCTCTCCAACGCCCAGACCGTCACCGCCTGAGCCTCCGCGCCGCTGCAGCCGGGAGCCGAGCCGAGCCGCCGCGGCGGCGGACGGCTGGCTTCAGGCGTTGCGCCGACAGTCTGCCCACCGGCCGGTCCAGTCCGCGAGGTCGTGCATCCAGGCCGGGGCGCCCGGCTGCGCCTTGGCCGCCCACTTGGCGGCGTTCCGCATCGCGAAGTCGTCCAGAACCCTCGGGTCGGTCCCGCCCCACACCGGGAGGCGGGCCAGCCACGCCTCCGCCTGTCGCGGCGTGTTGCCGCTACCGATCAGCCATGGGGCGAGCATGGCCGGCTCCACCCACGATGCCGCCCTGGTCGCCATCGCCCAGTCGACGATCCGCAAACCGTGCGGCGTGACGATCAGATTGGCCGGGCCGAGGTCGGTATGCACGAGCACGTCGCCGTCCATCGCGGGATCCTCGAACCCGAGCCGCGCCCGCGGACCGAACAACGGCACGTCCGGAGCCGGCGTCTCACCGAGCGCCGTCAGCGCCTCCCCGAGCAGATCGAGATCGGCGCTGCCCGGCGACAGATCAGCGTGCGGGCCCTCGCAGTGCTCGAAGCCCACGACCAGCCAGCCGCCCGCCTCGAAGTGCCACTCGACCGCGGGTGAGCGGGACCCGCTGAGGGCCTCACTCACTCCCCGCTCGAAGCGCAGTGACCGGACACCGAAATCGGTGCGGGCCGCCTTGACGAACACCAGCCCGTCCGTGCCGCTGACGGTCGCGGCGATCTCCGCGTGATCCCCGGACGCCGCCGGGACGACCTGGACCCCGCCGACACGAGCGGCTACCTCCTTGGCAACGGCCTCGGGCAGGGCGTCCCAGTCGATGCGCATCGGTCAGCAGGCCCCTTCGGATGCTCGCTCGTGGCGTCTCAGTCTCCATCCCCCGAGCGGGGGAAGGGTGACGCGACCCCTCGCTCGGCCTTCCGGTGCCGCCGGGCCGGGTCAGCAGCCGATGCGGGTGGCGGCCACCTTGACGTCGTCGTACCAGAGGGTGTCGGCGCCCTCGCCGTAGCTTTCCCAGCCCAGGCGCAGGTCGGCCAGGCGCGGGCGGTAGGTGCGGTTGAGCCACTGGCTGTCGATGTCGTGGGTGGGAACGCCGTCCTGGCGCAGCCCCGGCACCTCGGCGCCGTCGAGCCAGGTCTGCATGGTGCCGTCGGTGCCGTTGACGGAGAACTCGACGCAGGTCCAGGTGCCGGTCGGGAGCGGGCGGGACAGGGCGACGCCGGCGGGGCTCTGTTCGGGCAGGGTGGCGTCGTCGGAGGCGCGGTTCCATTGCAGGGCGCCGTTCTGGCCGCCGAGGCGCAGGTCGCGGTTGCCGTCGGCGGCGTCGCGCAGGGCCACGGCGGTGGTGTGCGCGGCGGGCAGGGCGGTGGTGTGCCGGACCCAGTAGCGCACGTGCCAGACGGAGGCCGCCGGGTCGATGATGCGGGAGTTGGCGGCGAAGACGTGGTTGCAGTAGCCGGCGGCGCCGGTGATCCGCAGCGAGGTGGTGCCGGTGTGGGCGACGGTCTTGTCGATCGTGGCGGTGCCGGCGCCCGAGCAGTCCGGCGTGGACACCGACCAGTCCCCGGAGGGTGGCCCGGCGGCCTGCGACTCGAAGCTGTCCCCGGCGTCGGTGGACGGCGGGGGCGTGGACGGCGGGGGCGTGGACGGCGGGGGCGTGGACGGTGGCGGGGTGGACGGCGGCGTCGCGGGGCCGGCGCAGGAGACGCCGTTGACCGCGAAGTCCGTGGGCGCGGTGTTGGCGCCGGAGTAGGTGCCCTGGAAGCCGAACGACGCCGACGCGCCGGTCGGCAGGGAGCCGTTCCAGCCGGCGTCGGTGGCGGTGACCGTCCGGCCGGACTGGGTGACGCCGGCGTTCCAGGCGGAGGTGACGCGCTGGTCGCCGGGGAACGTCCAGGTGAGGGTCCACCGGGTGAGCGGTGCGGCGTTGTTGGTCAGCCGCACGTCGGCGGTGAAGCCGGTGGCCCACGAGTTGGCGGTCCAGGTGACGTCGCAGGCGGTGGCCGCCCGGGCGGGTGAGGCGATGACTCCGGCCACGGCGACGGTGACGGCCGCCGCGGCTCCCAGGATTCTCCTGCGCACGATGGCCTCCTCGTCGGAACGGCGCCGGGAGCGTTCCCAGACATCGACGAGCGTAATTCTTTAGCCCGAGAACGGGAAGGTGAGGAGCTCGGAAACCTCCCAGAGGCGACGGGCAGCGGCGTCGTCGAGGGCCGGGCCGGTCAGTGGTTCGAGGGCCGCGGGGCCACGCACGCCGAACCGGCTGGAGCCGGCGAAGCTGCCGCCAGGGACGTCGCCGACGGTGGCGAGCAGGGTCGGGCGGGCGCCGCCCTCCGGGCCTTGGGCGAGCAGCCGCGTGCCCAAGGCGAGGACGCCGTCGAGGGCCGGCCGGCCCGTGGTCATCGTGAACCCCGTGGCCGCCCAGCCGGGGTGGGCCGCCGTGGCCAGAACGGGCGAGCCGGACTCGGTGAGGCGGCGCTGCAGCTCGCGGGTGAACAGGAGGCTGGCCAGCTTGGACTGTCCGTAGGCGCCGAACGGGCTGTAGGGGCGCCGCTCCCACTGCAGGTCCGCGAAGTCGATGCGGGCGCCGCGGTAGCCGGCGGAGGACACCGTGACCACCCGGCCGGTGATCCGGTCCAGGAACAGGCTGGTCAGGGCGAAGTGCCCGGGATGGTTCACGCCGAGCTGGCTCTCGAAGCCGTCGGCTGTGTGCCGCAGGGTGGCACTCATGGCGCCGGCGTTGTTGATCAGGTAGTCGACGGGGCCGCCGATCGCGCCGGCGGTGCCCCGACGCCCACGTCCGCACCCGGCGCCTCGGCTCCGAGGAGGCCGCCACGCTGCCGGACCGGCAGGTCGACGTCCTGGTCACCCGCACGCCGCTGCCGATCCCCGCGGAGGAGCTGGAGGTGACGGTCCTCTACGCCGAGCCCCGGGTCCTGGTCGTGCCCGCGTCGCACCGCCTCGCCGGGCGGGCCGCGGTCACGGCCGGTGACTTCGCCGCGGAACCCCTGGTGGGCTGCACCGGTATGGGCGCGCCGTGGACGTCGTTCTGGCGGCTCGAACCCCGGCCCGGCGCCGGTCCCGCCCCGGTGGGCCCAGTGCTGGCCGAGGGCGCCGATGGCCGGGAGGGGTCAGGTCGCGGGCAGCAGGTCGGCCAGCAAGGCCTCGATCCGGGTCCTGATCTCGTCGCGGATCGGGCGGACCGCCTCGATGCCCTGGCCTGCGGGGTCGTCGAGTTTCCAGTCCTCGTAGCGCTTGCCGGGGAAGTACGGGCACGCGTCGCCGCAGCCCATGGTCACGATGACGTCCGAGGACTCCACGGTGTCGTACTCGAGGATCCTCGGGCGCCGGCCGGTGATGTCGATGCCGACCTCGCGCATGACCTCGACCGCAGCGGGATTGATCCGGTCAGCGGGCTCGGATCCGGCGGAGCGGACCTCGACGGCGTCGCCGGCGAGGTGGCGCAGCCAGCCGGCCGCCATCTGGGAGCGGCCCGCGTTGTGCACGCAGACGAACAGCACGGTGGGCCTGGTGTCGCTCATGACGATGATGCCGGGTCGGTGCTGGGCAGTTCGTCCGGGGTGAGCAGGGTGGCCAGCTGCCGCATCAGGCCGGGCCGGGCCCGGTAGTAGACCCAGCTCGCCCGCCGCTCGGCGTCGACCAGGCCGGCTTCGCGCAGCGTTCTGAGGTGGTGGGAGATGGTCGATCCGGACACCTCGAAGGCGGGTGTCAGGTCGCAGACGCAGATCTCGCCGCCGGGCGCGGAGGCGATCATCGACATGAGCTCCAGCCGGACCGGGTCGCCGAGCGCCTTGAACGCGGCGGACAGTCCGGCCGCGGTGCCGGATTCGAGGCGCTGCCGCACCATCGGCGGGCAACACCGCTGAGCTGCGTCGGGCTCCGAAGCAGTGCTGAGGGCAGCCGGTTTCGACATACGTCGAGCTTGACATGTATCGAAGCCCCGGACAAGCTGATTTCGATAGTCATCGGATTCAACGCTTATCGAATCCGCGGCCAAGGGACGCGGAGAGAGGGGCCGCCATGACTGACCACACAACGGATCTCGGTTCCTGTTGCGGGACCCCGGCGGTCGCTGATGGCGTCGGCGACGGGGAGGCGATCCGCGAGCAGGTCCGCGCCCGGTACGCCGACGCGGCGATCCGTGCCGCCGAGGGCGCCCGGTGCGGCACCGACGGGCTCTACGGTGACGCCGAACAGGGCGAGCTGCCCGAGGCGGCACTGCGGGCGAGCCTCGGCTGCGGCAACCCGCTGCGGGTCGCCGGCCTCCACCCGGGCGAGACCGTCCTCGACCTGGGCTCGGGCGGGGGCATCGACGTCCTGCTGTCGGCCGGCCGGGTCGGGCCCACCGGGAAAGCGTACGGGCTGGACATGACCGACGAGATGCTGGAGCTGGCCCGTCGCAACGCTGCCGAGGCCGGCGCCACCAACGTCGAGTTCCACAAGGGTCACATCGAGGACATCCCGCTGCCGGACGCCTCGGTCGATGTGGTCATCTCCAACTGCGTGATCAACCTGTCCGCCGACAAGCCGTCGGTGTTCGCCGAGATGCACCGGGTGCTGCGTCCGGGCGGCCGGATCGGCATCTCCGACGTGGTCGCCGAGGATCACCTGACTCCTGCGCAGCGCGGCGTGGTCGGAGACTGGTCGGCTTGCATCGCGGGCGCCCTGTCACGCAGCGAATACCTGGACGGGCTCACCGCGGCCGGGTTCACCGACGTCAGCGTCGAGTTCACCGGCGCCTACGCCGAGGGCATGCACGCCGCGATCATTCGCGCCCGCCGTCCCTGACCGTTCGAGCGGCGGCGGGTGACGTGGCGTCGCCCGCCGTTCCCTGACCCATCGATCTACGGCCGGCTGACGAAAGACCTGCTGGTCCCGGCCGGTAGGGGCGTTCATTCCGGCTGAGGGCGCCGATAGCCTCGGGCGATGGCCTGCCCCGTTTGCGGTCTGGACAACCTTCCGTCGGCCGCGGCCTGCGACCGGTGCAACACCCCGCTCGGGCAGCCGGAGCCGCCCGCCGGGGTGACCTACGCCCCGCGGCGGCCGAGCCGGCTGGTCCCGCTGCTCTCCGCGCTGTCGATCGTCGTCTCGCTGCTGGTGATCGGGGTGGTCGTCTACCGCGACCGGCAGGAAGAGCGGCCGGCAGCGGCACCGGTGATCACGCAGAGCGCCACTACGCCGACGCCGCCGCCGGCACCACCGACGACGACGGTGGCGGCGCCGGCGGTGGATCCGCGACCGCAGGCGGCGGTGATCGACGGGCTGCTCGATCGCAGCGGCGCCAGCCGGGACAAGCTGAACGGTGCCATCGACCGGGTCGGCCGCTGCACCGGCGTGGGCGGGGCGCGCGCCGCCCTGCGGGAGGTCGGCGACGAGCGCCGCGCCCAGCTCGCCGAGGTGCGGGAGGCCGACCTCTCCGCGCTGGCCGCCGGGGAACAGCTGCGATCGGGGCTGGTCACGGCGTTGCAGCACTCGCTCGACGCGGACGAGGCCTACGTGGACTGGGCGGCGCCGGCGGTCACCGGTGGCTGCGGTGAGGGCGGCAGCCGCCGGGCCGCCTTCGAACGCGGGCGGGCCGCGTCGGACCGCGCCGGGGCGGCCAAGGAGACGTTCCTCGCCGCCTGGAACCCCGTCGCCCGGCACTGGGGGCTCCCGGTCAGGACGCGGCAGGACATTTAGTCACTCCTGCACCGGGATGGACTGCGATTTCAGGGTCTCGATGGTGGACGCCTGCGCCTTTGCCAGGGCGTCGGTCAGGGTGCCGGTGCCCGACACCGCGGCCTTGAAACCGTCGGAGGCGTTCGCATAGGTCGACGTCATCGTCGGGCCCCAGGTGAAATCCGGTGCCACGTGCGCGGAGGCGTCCGCGAAGACCGAATAGATCTGCTGGCCGCCGTAGAAGTCGACACCCTTGGCGAGGACCGGCAGGGTCGCGCCGGCAATGGTCGCGGGATAGAGGTTCGCCTTCTCGGCGAGCAGGGTCAGCGCCTCGTCCGACGTGTTGAGCCAGAGGGCGAACTTCGCGGCCTCGTACGGGTGCTCGCTGCCCTTGAAGACCGCGGTCGAGGACCCGCCCCAGTTGCCCGCGGCCGGCGTCGCCGTGTCCCATTGCGGCATGGGCGCCACCCGCCATTTGCCCGCCGTTCTCGGGGCGCCGGTCATCAGGGAATTGGCGCCCCACACCGCGGAGACCCAGGTCCAGGCCCGCCCGCTGTCGTAGGTGGCGTCCCATTCGGTCGTCCACGGCGGAACCGTGAGCACGAGCTTGTCGTCGAGCAGTTTCTGCCAGTACGCGGCCACCCGCGCGGTCCTGTCGTCGGTGAGCGTCACGTCCCATCGGTCGCCGTCATTGGCGAACCAGCGCCCACCGGCCTGCCACGCGAGGCCCGCGAACTGGTTGATGTCGCTCTGCGAGAAGTTGGTGATCCAGCCGCCCGCCGCGCGGACCTTCGCGGCCGCCGCGGCGTACTCGTCCCAGGTCTTCGGAATGGCGATCCCGTGCCGCTCGAACAGATCCGCGCGATAGAACAAAGCCATCGGACCCGAATCCTGCGGTACGCCGTAAGCGTGGCCGTCCTCGCCGAAGCTCACCTGGTTCCAGGTCCACGGAATGAACTGCCCCTGCGCGCGCATCACCTCCTCGCACGCCCCGAGGTCGGTGAGCCCGTCCTGAACCCGGAAACTGGGCAGCGCGTCGTACTCGATGTGACCCAGGTCGGGCGGGTTGCCGGCCTTGAGCTGGTTGAAGAAGTTCTGGTACGTGCCCCCGTTGCCGTTCGGGCCGGTCTGCACCTTCACCTGGATGCCGGGGTTCTTCGCGTTCCACGCGGCCACGACCTGCTCGATGCCGGGGATCCACGACGTGTACGTGAGCGTGACCGGACCGGACGAAGGCGTACAGGATGAGGGTTGTGCCGTGTCGTTGCTGTCCGGGTCGCCGGAGCAGCCGGCGGCGGCGAGGGTGACGATCACCGCGGCATACAGGAGTCGTCGCATAAGTGGGGGCCTTTCATCTGAGAGCGCCCGTGCCGAGGCCGGAGCGCCAGAACCGCTGGAGGGCGAGGAACGCGACCACCACCGGGGCGATCGAGAGCAGGGCACCGGTGATGACCAGGCCGCGCAGCTCGGGGAGCTGGTTGACCTGCGTGTTCCAGGTGTAGAGGCCGAGGGTGACCGGGAAGAGCCGCTCGTCGCCGAGCATCACGAGCGGGAGCAGGAAGTTGTTCCAGACCGCGACGAAGTGGAACAGGAAGATGGTGACCAGGGCGGGCAGCATCAGCCGGGTGCCGACGGTGAAGAACGTCCGGACCTCGCCCGAGCCGTCGATCCGGGCCGCCTCGAGCAGGTCGTCGGGGACCGCGGCGGTGGCGTAGACACGGGCCAGGTAGACGCCGAACGGGTTCACCAGGCTGGGCAGGAAGACGGCCCAGAACGTGTTGGTCGCGCCGGCCTGGCTGAACATCAGGAACAGCGGCAGCGCCAGGGCGGTCGCCGGGACGAGCACGCCGGCCAGGACGATGTTGAAGAGGGCCTCGCGGCCGGGGAACCGGTACTTGGCCAGGGCGTAGCCGCACATCGCCGCG
The DNA here is from genome assembly GCA_934667465.1 of uncultured Actinoplanes sp. Lineage (GTDB taxonomy): Bacteria > Actinomycetota > Actinomycetes > Mycobacteriales > Micromonosporaceae > Actinoplanes. Next base: position 16,208 of record CAKUMG010000007.1, read on the forward strand.
AGCAGCGTGCCGATCAGGGCCGCGCCGCCGGTGTAGGCGACGCTGTTGGCGAGCCAGCGCAGGAACACCCCGTCGCGGTAGGCCAGCAATTCGCCGATGTTGCGCCCGAGGTCGAAGTCGGCGAACCAGAGCGGTGCGGTGCTGGTGAACTGCTCGCTGCTCTTGCTCGCCGCCACGAGCAGCCACCAGACGGGCACGAGGAAATAGGCGGTGCTGAGCAGCATTGCGAGCATGACGGCCGTACGGGAAAGCCTCAATGATCTGTCCTCCGGGTCGCCCGCAGGAACGTGAAGGACAGCACGCACGTGGCCAGAGCGAGCACCACCGAGAATGCGGCGGCGAGCGGGAAATTGGGCACCGCCGATGTCGAATAAACGGTGAGGTTCGGCGTGTAGGTGCTGGAGACCGCGGAACTGAAACTGCGGAACACCTGCGGCTCGGCGAGTAATTGCAGCGTCCCGATGATGGAGAAGACGGCGGTGAGGACGATCGCCGGGCGGACCAGCGGGAGCTTGATCGACCAGGCGGTGCGCACCCGGCCGGCGCCGTCGAGGCGGGCCGCCTCGAGCACATCGGCGGGCACGGCGAGCAGCGCGGAATGCACGATCAGCATGTTGTAGCCGACGTAGACCCAGGTCACGACGTTGGCCATGGCCCAGAGCACCAGGTCGGCCGAGAGCAGGTCGACCCGGCCGGTGAGCGGCGTGAACGGCGACAGGGTGGGCGAATAGAGGAAGCCCCACATGATTGCGGCGAGCACGCCGGGCACCGCGTACGGCAGGAAGAACGCGAGCCGGAAGAACCGCCGCCCGCGGACCAGCCCCGAATCGAGCAGCAGCGCCAGCAGCACCGCCAGGCCGAGCATGACGGGCACCTGCACGACGCCGAACAGCAGCACGCGGCCCACCGACTCCCAGAACGGGCCGTCGCTGAACACCCGGCGATAGTGGACCAGCCCGCCGAAGACCTCCCGCGCGGGACCGAAGGTGCCGGTGCGCTCGACGGTGAAGAACGACTGCCAGAGGGCGTACGCGACGGGGGCCGCGAAGAACAGCGCGAAGAGCACGCCGAACGGCAGCACGAGGAGCAGGACCGCCCGGCCGTACGGGGCTCTCCGGCGGGTCATGGCACCACGCTCCTGAGCTGGGCTGTGCACGTGCACAGGGCGGTGTGTGCGGACCACCACACAGTAGGTTTAGCAATCCACATCGGTCAATGCTTGCCGCAGGCCATAGGCTGACCGGATGTCTGCCTCGCCGCGCCGCGCGACCGTCCACGACGTCGCCGCGGCGGCGGGCCTATCCCGCGGCACGGTCAACCGCGTCCTCAACGGCGGCTACGTCTCCGCGGCGTCCCGCGCCGCGATCGAGGCCGCCATCGCCCGGGTGGGCTACGTGCCCAACACCGCCGCCCGCAACCTGGTCACCCGGCGCTCCCACGCGATCGGGTTCCTGGCGCTCGAACCCCAGTCCCTGCTGCTCGAGGACCCCAACATCGGCGCCATCATGCTCGGCGCCAACGCCGTCCTCTCCCTCGCCGACCAGCAACTGGTCAACCTCGTCGTCGACTCACCCCGCGACACCGAACGCGTCGCCCGCTACCTGAGCGGCGGCTTCGTCGACGGCGCGATCATCTGTTCCGCCCGCACCCACGACCCCATCATCGACGTCGTCGCGGACCTCGGCCTCCCCGCCACCTTCGTCGGCCACCCCGCCGACCTGCGCGGCATCCCCCACGTCGGCATCGACAACGTGGGCGCGGCACGCGCGATCACCGCCCGCTTGCTGGCCACCGGCCGCCGCACGGTCGGCATGATCGCCGCCGCCGTGGACCGCGACTCGGGCGCGGACCGCCTGGCGGGTTTCAAGGCCGCGCTGGGGGCCCGGTTCGATCCGTCGCTGGTGGTGCCGGTGCCGCTGTACGACTTCGCGGGCGGGGTGGCCGGGATGCGGGCGCTGCTGTCCCGGGCGCCTGACCTGGACGGGGTGTTCGCGGCCTCGGACGCGGTGGCCGCGGGGGCGCTGGAGGTGCTGCGCGGGGCGGGGCGGTCCGTGCCGGGCGACGTGGGGATCGTGGGGTTCGACGACAGTACGTGGGCGGGGCGGACAGATCCGCCGCTGTCCACGGTGCACCAGCCGGCGGCCGCCCTGGGCCGCGCCGCGGCCGACCTCGTGCTGCGTCAGGTCAACGGCGACCCGGGCCCGATCGCGGACGTCATCCTCGACTCGCCTATCGTCTGGCGTCGATCCGCCTAGGATGGGTGCCGTGGCCGTTGCGTGGGCGGTGGGGTTGATCGCGCTCTTCGCCGTGCTCGCGGCGCTGTTTCTCGGCTCGGGGCTCGAACACGCCGACCAGCTCGCCAGCGTCCTCGCCTTGTTCGTCGCGATCCTCGCGGTCTTCCTCGGGCAGCGGCGGTTGCGCAAGCCTTCTTCGCTCCGGCAGCGCACAGCCTGGGGCGAGCAGCGGCTGCGCCCCGAGATCGGCGACCTGCTCCGGGCCACCGCGGGGCTCGCGGACCAGGCGAGGGGCGACGACCGGTACGTCCCGGCCTCGGCCACCTACGTCCGTCAGCGCCTCGAGACCCCCCACGCCGAGCCGGCCCCCGGCCCGCGCCGCGACGACCACGAACCGTTCCTGCCCCCGGAGCAGCAGCCCCGCGTGATCCCCGTCCGGCGCCGGCTCCAGGGCGCCCTCGACGACAACCACCACCTGTTACTGGAGGGAGGACCCGGCTCCGGCAAGTCCACCACCGCGGCCCAGCTGGTCCGCGAACTCGCCCTCGGCTGGACGGAAGGTCATCCCGGGGCGCGTGCCCTCTCCTCGGTCCCCGTCGTGCCGGTGCTGATCACCGCCAGGCAGCTGGCCGGCCACCTGCACCTGCCGTTGCCGGAGGCTCTCGCGGCGGTGGTCAACCCCTCGCTCGGCGCCCGCCTGACCGAGCGGCTGCCGCCCTTCGAGCCACCGGCGGAAGGTGTGGCGTGGCTGATCGTGGTCGACGGCCTGGACGAGGTGCCCGGCGACGAGCTCCGCACGCTGGTGCAGGTCCTCGCCGACTGGACCGGCTCGGAGAGCCCGCACTACCGGTTCCTGCTGACCAGCCGCCCGCTCAGCGGCGGCGCGGCGGAACTGCTCGGCGCCGCCCGGGTCGGCCACTACACGCTGGTGCCGTTCGACCGGTCCATGCTGGAGGAGTTCGCCGTCCGATGGTTCACCGCACGGAAGGCGCGGGACCCGCGAGCGGAGGCGCTCCGCTTCCGGACGGAGCTCACGTCCTCCGGCCTGCTCGACGTGGCAGCCACGCCACTGCTGGCCGGCGTCGCCATCCGGGTCTTCCACGACCAGGGCACCCTGCCCCGCAACCGGCACGATCTCTACGAGCACTACCTGGCATTCGTACGCAGGGAGAACGCCGCCCGCCGGGAAGGCGCCCGCCGCGCCGCAGTCCGGACCGACCGGGCAGTGGAAGCCCTCTACGAGCGCCTCGACGAACTGATCGAACACCTCGCCCTCGTACGCGTGACGCGGCGCACGTCCCTCCGCCTCGCCGCCCGGGACCGGCTCGCGGCGCAGGGCGTCCCCGACCCCGGCCCGCCGCCCCTGGACTGGGACACGACCGTTGCGGCCGCGCTGCAGTCCACCGGCCTGATCACGTCCCGGGCAGGCGAACTCGACTTCCTGCACCTCACGTTCGCCGAGCACCTTGCTGCCCGGATCCATGCCGCGGAGCTGCCCGCCACGTTCGACCCGGATCACCCCGGCTGGGACCGCTGGATCCGCCGCGCGGCCTCCGCCGATCCCTCGGCGGGCGTCGCCGTCCTGACCCGATGGGCCCGCGACCACCCCGCGCAGGACCTGCTGACCTGGCTGCTGGAAGGACCCGTCGGCACGGCCCTGATCGCCGTGCGCCTGGTGGCCGAGGGCACGGCGGCGGCAGATACCGAGATCGCACGTTGCCTGACCGTCGTCGAGCGACGGATCGTCGACGCGGCGCACACAGAACCGTGGGAGCTGGTGCGCCGGTTCCCGATCGACGAGCAGGTCCTCACCTGGACGGAGATGGCGGCGGAGGACCGCTCATGGACGGAACAGGCGCAGGCGGGGCTGTGCCGCCTGCGGGCCGATCTCTGCCCGGCGGCCCCGGAGCGGATGATCGGCCGGCTGGAGGAGATGCTGCGACCGGGCCACGAATCCGAGGCCCAGGCGGGGGCGGTACGAGCGCTCCTGGACCTGGTACCCGGCCGGAGGGCCGAAGTCACCGCCGCCTTGCGCGGACTTCTGGCGGATCCGGACTCGCACCCCGGCGACCGGATCATCCTGGCGACCGCCCTGCTGGAATGCGGCGATGACCACCGGGAGGAGAGCCTGCGGCACCTGCTCGCGCTGGTCGAGGATCCGCGCACAGGGGCATTCACGACCACACTTGCGGCCACCAGCCTGGCCGAGGCAGGCAGCGACCGCCGTGACCGGATCGTGGCTGTGCTGACCGCAAGACTGGCGGCACCGGGAACCGTCCGGGAAGACCGGATCCAGACTGCCGAGATCCTGGCCGGGATCGATCCGGCCAGCCGAAACGTCGCCAGCAGCGTCTTGCGGGCGATCGTCACAACCGAGACCTCGAGCGTCTACTGGAACACTGCCGTGACAGCTCTGACGAAGATTTCCGCCGCCGACCGGCTCTTCGGCATCGAGCGCTTGGTCGACGTTGCCGTGAGTCCGACGGCAGATTGGTACGACCGGGTCAGCGCGCTAAAGGCGCTCTGTGGCATGGGCGGCCGGGCGGACGCGGGTGTGAAGCGAACGACAAAGGAGCTGATAATCCAACCCGGGCTGCCGCTTCGCCACCTGGCGTCCGCAGCCAAGAACGTGGCCGGGCTCGACGAGGACGGGCGAGCCGGCCTGGGTGGCGAACTCGCAAACCTCCGCGACACTCTCCGTCCCGGGTCGGTTGCCTGGCGGAATGCGGTCATCCTCTTGGCGGCGTGCCGCCGCGAGGACCAGGGTGATGCCGCGCTTGTCCTGACCGCCCTCGCGGACGATCCGGCCGAAGGACCGGACCTCGCCCAGGTGTGCGCTCTCCTGCCTCTCCTGGATCGTGCAGCCGCCGACATGATCGGTCAACGAATGCTCGACTGGGCCCTCGACCCCGCCCTCCCCGTGGATGACCGCTCCCGCCTGGCCGACGAACTGTGGGCGACACCAGCCCGCCGCGACGTCGTGCTCAGCCGGGTGCTGCTCGACCTGTGGAACGCCAGGCTCTCCGTACCGGAACGTTCTGCTGCCTTCGTGCTCCGTTTCCAAGCCGACCGGGCCTTCCGGACCGGCGGGCGTTGGCAGATCCAGGATCTCGCTCTGTTCGAGCTCTTCGACCTGCGCCGCTGGATGGTGCTGCGGTCACTTCTGGTCAATCCGCAGCACCGGGAAGCCACCCTCGGCTGGATCTCGCGCTGCCTCCGCGACCGTCGGTGTTGGTCCGGCGATTGGTGGCTGCTCGTGTCCTGGTTGATGACGATGCCTGGGGCTGATCATCGAGAGACGCGGGCGGCCCTGCTCGCGACGGTACGGGAACGGACCCTCGGCTCCTTCGAGCGAGCTATGGCGGCGGACCAGTTCTCTCCGGGCGGAGAGGATAGTCAGAGGGCGCTCGACATCATCCTCCAAGCGGTGCGAGATCCGCTGCTTCGCGGCTCCCAACGGGTAGGCGCGGCTGCCATGGCGATCCGGCGAGGCGCGGATCGCGCCGACATGCTTGCCGTCCTCGACCAGATCGCCTCGGACCCTGCGGCGGATGTCTATGCCCGGTGCCGCGCCCTCGAGTACCGAAGCGACCTGTCGACCGGCCGGACGGATGATGTCGTCTCCCTCTACCTCGAGTCGGAGGATCACCACGATGCGCGAACGATGCTGCGAACGCTGGTCACTTTCGCACCGGAACGGCGCGACCTCATCGAGGCTTGCGCGCTGACGAGCCTGCGGACGGATCGGTCGCCGGCCGATGCCGGTGCGCTGCTCGGCCGGCTCGGACGTGGCGAGGGGATCCACGCGGCCGCGATCGCGGCATGCCAGGGTGACGCCAGCACGGCGGTGACGCTCGCCGACCAGGCGTCGCTGGTGCCGGTCGATGACGCAGCTCTGCTGGCCGGTGCGCTTCACGCGCTTCTCGCCCGGCCCGACCTGTTACCTGTCCAGCGCCTCCGCGTCCAGAAGGCGTTGCTTCGGTGCGGTCCTGACGCTCGCCGCCAGGTTGTCGACAACGTGCGGGAAGGCGGCGACCCGCTGGCGGCGGCTGCCGTCCTCCTGCTCGCCGGCTCGGCCCATAACGCGGCCGCAGGAGTACTGCTGGCCGATGTCCTCCGCGACGAGGGCGAAACCGCGGGGCGCCGCCGGAAGGCGGCCACTGACCTGCTCGACACCAAGGCATCAGGCCCCCGGGAGGTGGTGGTCGCCGAAGGGTTGGCCGAGCTGCGCCGGCCCCCGCGCGACCCCGAGCTATGCGCCGCTCTGCTGGGCGCCGTGATCTGCTTCGACAAGGCCCACGCGGAGGAAGCGGTGTCCGCTCTGGAACTCATGCTGCCGCGATACGAGGTGGCTGCCGAGGCACTGCTCGAGGAACGTCCCGGGCACCGAGTCGCCCCTGACGACCTGATTCGCAAGATCGCCACACCAGGGCACCTCCGGTGGCGTGCGGCTAAAGCGCTGGTCCGGGGAACATCACTACACCGGGAGGCCCTGGCGAACGCCCTCGAACCGCTGATGAAGGCCGACCCGGCCACCGCGGTCCGCGCGGCCGCACTGTTCGGCCGGGCTGTGCCGGGCGACCTCCACCGGGCCGTCGCGGTCCTGCGGGCGCTCGCCGACGACCCCGCGGTCCCGGAGCGCCACCGGGTCCGCGCGGCCGTCGCGCTGGTCGATGCCGGTGCCCGTGCCGCAGACGATCGTGACCGGCTCCACCGGGCGCTCGGCGACGCACGGCTGCCCTGCGACCTTCGCGGTTTTGCGGGCCGGACCCTGGCGCAGCTTCCCGGGCCGCAACGCCGGGCCACCGTCGCCGCCCTGCTTGGCCTGCCCGAGGCCGTCGAGCGGCTGCGCTCCGCCGAGGACCTCGCGCCCTGGCACGGACCCCGGCGTGAGGCCGCCCTCGAAGCGGCCCGGAAGCTCACGGCCGGCGACGCTTTGCGCCCCGCCCACCGGGTCAGGGCCGCGGCGGTGCTGACGGAGCACGGCGACGGCGACGACCGGACCCTGGCCGCGACCACCCTCGGCGAGCTGATCGACGACCCGCGCACCCATCCGTGGGTGCGGGTTCGCGCGCATGTCGGCCGGTATCTGACCACGAGGGCACCGGACACCCCGGACCTGCTGACGCGAATCCTGCGGGACGGGAGCGTAGGCGAGCGCTGCTGGGCGGCCGAGGCGCTGGCGGAGATCGACGGCCCGCAGGCCCGCCACGTCCGGGACCGGCTGCGCGAGCTGGCCGACGCCGGCAACGACCGGCGGGAGGGGCAGCGCCTACGCCGGGCCGCTGCCCGGATCGACAGCGGCAACCACGCCGCCTGAACCGGGGTCACCCGTGGCCGCGTACCAGGGGGAGTAACACCTCGTCCACGATCTTGACCAGCACCTCGTCGGGGACCGAGAGGATGCCGTGACGACGGTGACCGAGTCCGCGCGAATGGCTGTCGGCGCCCTCGCTCACCTCGGCTTTGAGAAGAACAGACTTGCCGCGAGTCCGGCGAGCGTCATGAGAGCGGCGAAGAGCCCGGCGGTCGTGCTGCCGAACAGGATGATCAGCGCGCCGTCGGTCATGTCGGCGAGAGTTCCCACCCAGACAGCGATTCCCGCGATAACGGGGGACAACGTCAATGCCGCCAATGCCGAAACGACGAAAAACAGAACTCTGTTACGCATCGAAACTCCGCACGTCGATACGGCAGTGCACTGCGCCTTCGGGCGAAGCAGACTTGCCGGTTTTGCACATGACACGATTCCTGCGACACTTCCTGCACGCCTGACGTTCGAGTTCTCGAATCTTGTCCAGACGTGGATCGGGGCCCGCGTTTGCCGACGCGGGCCCCGAACTTCATGTGACTAGATG
>CAKUMG010000008.1 GCA_934667465.1 uncultured Actinoplanes sp.
GGTCGGTGCCTCGCCACTGTCCCGGACACCGGACGGCCGGACCCCGCACCCAGTGAGCAGCACGGCCACCATCAGGGCCGGAAGCAGGCCCGCCCTCACCGGTCCTCCTCGCGGCCCAGCGGCAGCCTCAGCACGAAACAGGCGCCGCCGGCAGCGTTCCCGGCAGTCAGGTCACCGCCGTGCAGCCGGGCATTCTCAGCGGCGATGGCCAGACCCAGACCGCTTCCCGGGGTACGGCCGCGGGACGGGTCCCGCTTGTAGAACCGCTCGAACACGTGCGGCAGCACCTCGTCCGGCAGGCCGGGGCCGGAATCGGTGACCGAGACGAGAGCATGGCCCGGATCGGCCGAGATCCGGATGCGCACCGGTTTCCGGCCGTGCTTGAGCGCGTTACCGGCCAAGTTGGCGACAATCACGTCGATACGCCGCCGATCCACCCGGGCGCGGACCGCGGTCACGGTCTCCACCACCACGTCGCCGGACCAGCCACGGGCAAGCAGGCAGTCATGGACCGTACGGGCGAGGTCGGTGTCCTCGAGATGCAGCCGTGCCGTACCGGCATCGAACCGGGAGACCTCGATCAGGTCCTCGACGAGGCGGGTCAGCCGGCCGACCTCGGTGACGGCCATCCGGGCGGATTCCTGCGCATCCGGTTCCATGTCACCAGTCGCGGATTCCAGAACGTCCATCACCGCGGTCAAGGTCGCCAGCGGCGTGCGAAGCTCGTGTGAGACATCGGCCTGCATCCGTTCCATCCTCGCCATCGACTGCTGCAACGCCCCGGCCATCTCGTTGAGGGTGATCGTCAGATCGGTGAGTTCGTCCTTGCCACGAGGGACAGCCCGGGCGTCGAGGTCACCGGCGGCGAGCCTGCGGGCGGTGTCACGCAGCCGTCTCACCGGACGCAGCACGCTGCTCGCCGCGGCGAGAGCCAGCAACACCGACAACGGCAGCGCCAGCACGGTCGTGGCGGCCGCCGACCGGGTGAGCCCGTCGACCTGCCGGTCGACTGCGGTGAGGTCGCGGGCGACATAGACCTCGATCCCGGAGGCGGAGCGGGCGCCGTCCGGCGTGGTCACGACCACCGGGGTGCCGATCATCAGCCACGGCCGGCCGTCTTCGACGACCCGCTGCGCCACCAGCCGGTCCCCGCTGCGGACCCGGTCCCGTACCGGGTCAGCCCCGGCGGCCGTCTCATCCCCGGAGCGCAGGCTGCCGTAGATGATCAGCGCTTCGGGGCCGACGGCGGCGTGGAGCCTGTCGAGAGCCGACTGGTCCGGTGGGAAGGTCAGTTCCGGCGCAACCGCGGTGATCCGCCCGGCCACCGCGGCGGTCAGCTGCTCCTCGGTGCCAGTGAGCAGCGCGGCACTGGCCGAGGTGGCGCTCGCCCAGGCGGCCGCGACCGCCCCGGTCACGGTCACGCAGACGAACGCGACGAGCAGCCGGGCGCGCAGGCCGGTCATCACCCCGGCCCGAACCGATAACCGAACCCGCGGACCGTCTGCACGTACTCGGGTGCGGCCGGTTCATCCTCGATCTTGACGCGCAGCCGTTGCACGCAGTTGTCGACGAGGCGGGAATCGCCGAGGTAGTCGTGCTCCCACACCTGTTCGAGGAGCTGCTGACGGCTGAGCACCTGGCCGGGGCCGCGCGACAGGGTGAGCAGCAGGCGCATCTCGGTCGGCGTGAGCGGGACCGGCTCGCCGCGCCGGGTCACGGTCAGCGCGGTGGTGTCGATGCGCAAGTCACGGTGGGTGCGGATGCCGTCCGGGTCGCCGATGCTGCGGCGCAGCACCGCCCGGATACGAGCATCGAGAACGGCCGGCCGGGCGGGCTTGGTCACATAGTCGTCGGCGCCCGCTTCCGAGCCGCCCACCACGTCGATGTCTTCGCCGCGGGCGGTCAGCATGATGACCGGGATGCCGCCGTACGCTCTGATCCGGCGGCACACCTCAAACCCGTCCAGGTCCGGCAGCATCAGGTCGAGCAACACCAGGTCGGGCGGGGACCCGGCCAGCGCCCGCAGCCCGTCGGCTCCCGTCCCGGCCGTGCGCATGTCGTACCCGTGCCTGGTCAGGGCCAGCTCGAGCCCTCGCCGGACCAGCGCGTCATCCTCGATCAGCAGAATCGCCACCACATGATCAAGTATCCGGCGCCGGCCGTAGGACGCCATCGGATTCCGGCCGTTGCGACACAGCTGCGACACAACGGCGCAGGGGCCGGGACGTTCCCACGGCACGGTCGTCGGCATGAGGACACCCATTGCCTTCACCGCCGGTCTGCTCATGCTTACCGCAGCATGCACCACACCTCCCGCCGACACCCCGCACCCCCGACGCAGCGGCGGCCTCGGAACCGTGCTTTTCTTCGGCGACTCGGTCGCGGCTGGGCAGTCCGCACCGATGACCGAGGCGTTCGCCGCCGCCGGCGTCCCATTCCGGTCCGTCGCCGCCGAGGGCGGCGGCAACGTGGTCGGGCCGAACGCCGGAACCACCTGGCGGGAGCTGCCCGGCACCCTCGAGGAAACCGCCCCCGATGTCGTCGTCTACCAGATCACCACCTATGACTGGGGCACCGAGCAGCAACAAAAGGACGCTTACAACCGGCTGGCCTCCACGGTGACCGGAGCCGGCGCCACCCTTGTCATCGTCACCATGCCACCGATCAGGGCGGACGACTTCTACAAGCCCCACATGAACGACTTGAACCACGCTCGCAAGGCCGCACGATCGGTCGCTTCGGCGTCCCGGGGCAGGGTCCACCTGCTCGACGCCCGAGAGGTATGGGGCGATGAGTACCAGCAGCGGCGTGACGGAAAGCCGGACCGCAGCAGCGACGGCATCCATACCTGCCCCCAGGGCGCCGCCCGCTTCACCGCCTGGCTGCTGACCGGCCTGGCCACCATCGAACCCGGCTTCACCCCGCCCGCAGCCGAGTCGTGGGCCAACACCGGCTGGTCAGCTGACAAACGCTTTATCGGCTGCTGAGACCCCGCAGTGCGAGGTTCCCGGCCCGGCGGCTCTGCACGGCACCAGCAACATGGGCGCGTTACCACTGTGGGGTCAACGAAAGTCATACGTCGTGCTCGGGCAGTTCTGCCGTCCGGGAGATCCGCTGCGGGGGTCCGACTCGTCATGATCTCGGTTCGTTCCGAGAGACCCGACCTCGGTCCGTTCGTCTCAGATTCGAGGAGCACACGGTGCGCAGCGACTTCCCCTCGTCGGCAGCCGGCGATGCGGCTGCGGGTACCGCCGGTCGGGACCACCCCGGCATCGAGGACATGCGGCTGCTGCTCGAGGAACGGCCGGATCAGCGTATGCCGCTGCGCCATCGTGCCGCAGTCGTCGTGCTCGCGTTCGTCGTGGCCGCCTCCGCGTTCCTGCTACCCCCGTTGGTCGTCGACCCGCCGGGACAGCAGGACCCGTCCGGTGACAAGCCTGCAGCGAGAGCAGGTCCCGGGCGCGGTGACCCGGGCCGAATCAGCGGCTGCCGCTCGGCCCGGGTCACCATCACTGCAGGGGAGCCGGGGTTCAGCCGGGGACCAGTTCCCACCGCTGGTCCTTGGCGGTCTTCTGGAAGTCCCACTGCTGGACCCCGTAGCCTCTCCAGGTTCCGCCCTCCGGATTGACCCGGTCGATTCCGAAGAGTTCCATCACCTGGCCGGAGTTGCGGTTGGTGACAATCACCTGACCACCACCGTCGGGGCTCAGCCTCCACTGCTGATTCGGATCATCGCGATCCGTCGTGACGACCACCAGAGGGGCGTGCCGCTCCTTGGAGGCATCCTTGACCGCCAGGGACAGCGGAACGTGATGGTTCGTAATGAGCACATGCTCACCATCGGGTGCGGCGGTGATCGTCCAGCGTTGATCCTCGTCGCCGGTTCTGTCCCACAGCTGCGTCTTTGTGCCCGGCTTCACCGATGCGACGTCCTTGCCGGGCAGTTCGAGGATCGCACCGGCGTGGCCGTTGCGGATCTGATAGACCTTGGCCGGGTCGTAGAGTGCACGCGGCGTAGGCGACGGCGCTGCGGGGGAACTCACCGGGGCTTTCGCCGCGGGCGACGTCGCCGGGCGGGGCGAGGCAGCCCGGCTGGAGGACGGCGTGGGCGAGGGCGGCGCCGGGGAGGCCGGTGTGGGCTCGGCGGTGACGGGCTTGAGCCTGGCGTCCTTCTCGTACGTCGGCACGGCGTGCGCGACAGCTTCGGAGAGTTGAGGAATCGAGCTCCGGGGCAGGCCGCCTGCCTGCCTGATGGTCTCAGCACCCCATTGTGCTGCTCCCAGTGCCAGCGTGTAGGGGTCAGCGCCACTGATGGCGGAGAATTGATTGCTCAGATCGCACATCGCGGTGCCGAGCGTGATGATCGCGTCCCGGGTGTTCCACACCGACGCACCCCGGCTCGCGTATTCCGTCCACAGCTGCGCACTGAACTGGGCGATACCCTCCCCCGCATCGGTGCGCAGATTGGCGTTGAACCCCGATGCGGCGTTCAGCTGGGCCGCGATGCGCGCCGGGGTGACCGCCGGACAGATCCGGCCGGCAGCGTTGATCGGCGCGACCAGGCCGGGCGGCACGGCGAGGACGCTCACCGCCTTCGCCGCGGCGGTGCCCGGGCGCGGATCGGCCTGGAACTGGTCGGTATCGGCGTACCACGCGGCGTAGCCGGCAACGCGGTCCACGTGCTCGCTCTGGGCCTTGCTCAGCTCCCGGCCGGCCAGCACGCCGTCGGTACCGCTGTGCCCGGCCGCCACGGCGAGCTCCCAATGGTCACCCTTGACCCCGGCGGCTCGTACCGTGCCGACCGCCGCGCAGGTCTGGTGCGCCAGGGCCACGATGTTGGCCCGGGCGTCCCCGCGCTGCACCTCGACGCTCGGCTTCCACCTCCGCCACTCCTCGTCGGACAGGCCGGCAAGCCCGGCACCGTCGCCTTCGAACCCCGACGCCGCCATCAGCTGACCAGCGAGCCGGGGCGGGGTCAGCGCCGGGCAGGACAGTGCCGCCGACACGACGGTGGGCAACAGGTCTCCCGGCACCGCCCTGCCGGTGATCTTGTCGGCGTTCGCGATAGCCGGACCCATGCTGACGGCCACGCCGGCGACCAGGGCGGCCACGACACCGCTCGCGGTCAGATGCACACGTCCGCGCCGGGTGGCCGTCAGCCGGGTCCAGACGCCTGCCATGGTTGCTCGTTTCGACATCTTCCACTCTTCGCTCGGTCAGCGGCCCTGTCCTTCGGCACGACGGGCCGCGCTCCGCCCCCGTTCATGATCGTCAGAACATCGTCCGGCCCAGGTCGAGCAGCTGACCGAAGACCCCGAAGACCCCCATCGCGAGCGGGGCCAGCGCCATCACCGCCACCATCCCGAACAGGTCCAGCGCGGACCGTCGGTGGACCGGGCGGGGACCGCGGGGCTCCTCGCCACCGGCCGGTGGGTTCAGCACGCACAGCGCGATGCCCGCCCCTGCCACCGCGACGCCGGTGACCGCCAGCACCACGATCAGCGTGGTCCCCCCGGCCCCGCGCGCCAGGGCAGCGACGAGACCGAAGGACCCGACCGCCAGGGCCGCGCCCAGGGCCACCGTCTCGACGGTGAACGCGGCCTGCCGCAGCCGGACCAGCAGAACGAGGGCTGCCGCCGCGGTCAGGAACAGCGCGAACACATGGCCGGAGAGGGTGAGCACCGGCAGCGCGACCACCAAGGTCACCGCCGGTCCGGTCAGCAGGACGCCGAGCACGTGCCGGGACCGGCCGACCAGCTCGGCGGTCCGGCCGCCCGGTTCCGCCGCTCGGATGTCTGCCCGGCGGCCCGCCCACGTCGCCACCAGCGCCGCAAGACGCCGGGCCAGGGCCGCCGTCCCGACCGCGATGACCGTGGCGACCGCGGCGGCACCCGCCGTCTCGGCCGCCAGTCCCCGGATCAGCGTCGCGGTGAGCAGAGCGACGACCAGCTGCAGCTGCACCGCGAACAGTGCCGGGCCCGGCATGGCGGCCAGCGCCAGCAGAGCACCCACGTTGGCGCCGATCAGCCCGCTCTCCCAGGGATGGCCGCCGGTGAGGACCGCTCCGGCCAGCACGCCTCCGCCGGCCAGGATGGGGACCGCCGTCAGCGCCACACCGAGGCGCACCGCGTACGGCACGGTGTCCCGCTGGTGTGCCAGGGTCCAGGCGCCCGCAGCCAGCAGCAGCCCGGTCACGATCAGCGCGGCCGCCGCCCCGGTGCCGGCACCCTTGGTCGCCGCGGCGGCCACCGCGGTGGCGAAAAGCCACAGCAGACCGGCACCGACGGTGGCCGGCCCGCCGCGCAGCCGCTCCCTGCGCAGCCGCTGGGCCTCCTCGGCCACCGCCTCGTCAACTTCGAAGACCACCGGCGCCTCGACCGGTTCGACGGCCAGGTCACGCAGGTAGAGCACCTGGCCGTCGACCACGCCCGCGTCGGCCAGACTGTTGTCCGGGGGCAGGGCCGCCTGTCCGGCGACCGCCAGCGACCAGGCCGGGGGTAGCACATCGGCCGGGTCCTGACCACAAATGGTGGCCAGCCGGGGGGCGTACTCGCCGATCGGTGTCCAGGACGGCACCGCGACGTCCACCCGGCGGGAGTCGCCCACCACGGTGATGCGGCTCTGCTCGCTCATGCTGACGTCTCCTCGGGGTGTGCGGGGTCGTCGTCGCCGGACGATCCGGTGACCGCGACCTGGATCAGGCGGGGCGGGCGGCCACGGCCGACCAGCACGCCGCGGCCGGGCGGGCGGGGTGCGGCCCGCTGGTCACCGAGCACCACGCCCTCGCGGTGGTCGCCGGAAAGCACCAAGCCGGCGCCGCCCATCTCACGGACCCGGGTGTACACCTGGTCGCTCATGGCCCGGCCCACGCCGGCGACCCGGCGGGCCAGCACGATGTGCAGACCGATCTCGCGGGCCTGCGGCACGAACGCGGCGAACGGGGACAGCAGCCCGCCCACCCCGCCTGCCACCAGGTCATAGTCGTCGACGACCAGGTAGATCTCCGGGCCATCCCACCAGGACCGGTCCTTGAGCTGCTGCGGGGTCACACCGGGCGGGGGCAGGCGCTCTTTGAGCTTCTGCGTGACCTGCTGCACGTACGCCTGCGCGGTGGACGGGTCGGCAGCGTACGCGCCGAGGTGGTCCGGGGGCACGACGTCCAGCAGCGCGTGCCGGAAGTCGAAGAGCACGATCCGGGTGTCCCAGGGCGACTGGCGCCCGGTCAGGCCGGTGAGCCACGTGCGCAGGAACGTCGACTTGCCGGACCCGGCGTCGCCGAGCACGAGGAAGTGCGGATCCGGCCCGGACAGGTCGATCGGGACGACCCGCAGATCGTCCTCTGCCATCCCGATCGGTACGGCCGTCGCCGGTGCTGCCCGGTCAACTCCCAGCTGGTCGATCGTGACCCGCGCGGGCAGCCGGCGCACCTGGGGGGCCGGCCGCCCGGTCCACCCGGCGGTGATCTTGGCGAGGACATCGTCCTGAGCCTCCCGCAGCCCCTCCGCGGCGTCCCGGCCGTCGAGCCGGGGCAGCATGAACTGGCAGTACACACCGGGGCTCATCAAGCCACGGCCGGACACCCCCGCCGGCACCCGGGCCGCCGCGCGCCGACTCACCTCCGACTCCGTGGGGTCGTTGAGGCGCAGTTCCAGCCGGGTGGCGATGCTGTCGCGCAGTGCCGGCCGGATCTCCATCCACCGGCCGGAGGTGAGCACCAGGTGCACGCCGGCGCCGAGGCCCCGGGCGGCGATCTCGGTCAGCACCGGCTCCGCCCACTCGTGCTCGGCCCGCATCGCCCCCCAGTTGTCAATCATCAAAAACACGTCGGCCGTACGGGTGCCGGCCGGCAGGTCGCCACGGCGGCCCCGGTCACGGAAGTCCTGGATCGACTCCACGCCGAGCCGCTGGAACAGCTGCTCCCGCGCGGTGATCAGTGCCCGGACCTCGGCGCAGAGCCGGCTGATCAGCTCCGCGTCGGTCCGGCCCGCCACCGCGCCGACGTGCGGGGCGGAGGCGTACGGCAGAAGCGAGCCGCCGCCGAAGTCGACACAGTAGAACTGCATCTCGTCGGGGGTGTGGGTGAGCATCGCCGACAGCATGATGGTGCGCAGCACCATGCTCCGGCCGGTGCGGGGCGCGCCGACCAGGGCCAGGTTGCCGTGTGCGCCGCCGAAGTCCATCATCAGCGGCTCTTGGTCCTGCCGCAGCGGCAGGTCGACCAGCCCGAGCGGCACGCTCAGCGTGCCGGACAGCGGCCAGTGCCGCGCGCCGTAACCCCGGCCGGGGTGGGCCGACTGGGCGCCGAGCACGTGGTCCAAGGCCAGTGCGGGGGGCAGCGGCGGCAGCCACACCTGATGCACCGGCATGAGCAAAGCCTTCATCCGCTCCACGACGATGTACAGTTCGGTCGGGCCGTCGCCGGTCGGCGCCGAGGGCTCCTCGGGCTCGGCGTCGGACGCGGGACCGGTGCCGCGCAGGTCGAACGGCACCACGGAGTCGTCGACCCGCAGCGCGGCCGCCCGGCGTTCCTCGGCCGGGACGTACGGGGCGGACACGTGCGCCACCCGCAGCCGCTGGTAGATCGACTCGTCGACCTTGAGATAGGCCGAGCCGGGGATCGACGGCAGCTTGTACGCGTCTGGGGTGCCGATCACCGCGCGGCTCTCCGAGGCGGAGAAGGTCCGCAGGCAGATCCGGTACGACAGGTGCGAGTCGAGGCCGCGCAGCCGACCCTCCTCCAGGCGCTGGGTGGCCAGCAACAGGTGCATGCCGAGGCTGCGCCCGACCCGGCCGATCTGCACGAACAGCTCAGTGAAGTCCGGACGCCCGGACAGCAGTTCACCGAACTCGTCGACCACGATCAGCAGGTAGGGCAGCGGTTCCAGCGGTTCGCCGTCGGCGCCCGTGGCACCGGCCGCCCGGCGGATCTGGTACTCCCGGACCGTGTCGATGTTGCCGGCGTCGCGCAGCATCCGCTGGCGACGCTGCTGCTCGCCCATCAGGGCGGCCAGGACCCGGTCGATCATCGCGGCGTCGTCGGCCAGGTTGGTGATCAGGCCGGCCACGTGCGGCATCCCGCTCAGGGGGGCGAACGCGGCGCCGCCCTTGAAGTCGACCAGCACGAAGCCGAGCAGTTCCGGCGAGTGGGTCAGGGCCAGGCCGGTGACCAGCGTGCGCAGCAGTTCACTCTTGCCCGAGCCGGTGGCGCCGACGATCAGCCCGTGCGGGCCGGAACCACCCTGTGCGGACTCCTTGAGGTCGAGCACGACGTGCTGGCCGTCGCCGTCGGTGCCGATCGGGGCGCGCAGCATCCGGGGATCACCGGCGGCCACCCGGTTCGCGGTGAGGTCGGCGGTCAACGGGTCGCCGCCCAGGACGGTCTCGGTCAACGACGTGATCCGGGCCAGCACCTGCTCCTGCTCGTCGGAAAGCCGCAGCGGAGCGAGCTGCCGGGCGATCAATTCCGCCAGGCCGGGCGTCACCTCGTCCGGGACGCAGTCGGTGGCCGGGATGGTCACCAGGTCGGGCCGGCCTTCCGTGCGCAGCCGGCCGTCCTCGCCCAGCCGCAGGCGCAGATCCACCCGGCTCGGCTCGTCGGCCTCCCGCTCCACCAGGAACACCAAGGTGAGACCGGATTGCGGGCCGGCCGCGGCAAGCAGGCCGGCGAGCAGCCCGGAGCGCCCCCACTCGGAGACCGGGGCGAACCCGGTGAGGACCACGATCAGCCGGGGCGGTTCGGGCAGCGACTGCCGGTCGGCGAGCGCGGGACGGCGGCTGCCCGCCAGCTCCGCGCGCTTGCGCAGGTCCGCCTCGAGGAAGTCGGTCAGGCCGGTCGGGTCCGCCGCGACCAGGGACAGCACCCCGGCCGTGCCGCGAGCGCCGGGCTGCAGCGTGTGGGGCAGCCATTTGGCCCACTCCCAGCGCTCCTCGCCGTCCGGCTTGCCCGAGGTCTCCACCGCGATCAGCACGTCGTCTGGCGCATGCAAAGTGGCCACCTGACAGAGCCGCGCCCGTGCCACCACCTCCGTCCGCGCGCGCGGACCGAACAGGCTCACCACGCCGGCGGCGGCCAGATCCACCACCATTGGCTGCCCGGCCACCCGGCCCAACCCGTCGACAAGCCGGGTGGCCGCACGCATCGACTCCCAGTCGTACTCGTTGACCGGGTCAAGCTTGGGATCCAGCTCGATGGGGGCGGCGAGCTGCACCGAGCCGCGGCCGAGGCGTACACGCAGAAAGTCCTCGTCGGATCGGCGGCGTTCCCACACCCGGTGCCGGTTGGCGCTGATCGACCACAACCGGGCCGGCTCCGGGTGGGCCAGCGCCGCCACCTGCCGCTGCGCCTCGGCGACCTCCTTCGCCCGGTCCCGGGCGATGCGCAGGTGGGCGCGGTAGCGCAGGCGATGCTTGCGGGCAGTCTTGCCGCTGGCGTTGCGCTGGCGCATCCGCATCGCCACCACCACGCCGGTAGAGGTGAGGAAGAACAGCACGCCGATGATGATCAGTGCCGGCCGGCCGAAGGTGACCATGTAGGCGGCCATGCCGACGCTCGACAGCAGCGGCAGCACCAGCGTCCAGATGCCGCTGTCCGGATTCTCCTCGGGCACCTCTGGCGGGGCCGGCAATGTGTGCCGCTCGCCCGGCAGCTCAGGCATGATCAGGCGGGCGGGCCGGTGGAAGGCGAGCCGGGTCATCGTGGGTCGTCCTCCGGAAGATCCTCGGCGAGCAGGGTGCTCAGCTGGCCGGTGGTGGTCTCGGTCAGCGTGGCCACTCGGCCGGCGTGCCGCTCGGTCATCAGCTGGAACACCTTGCGCGCGAAGCGGCCATTGCCGAAGCCCTCCCCGCGGGTCGCGGCTGAGAAGTAGCGCAGCAGCGCCTCACGGCTGCCAGCGTCCAGGTCGTACTGGTGCTGCACGGCCTGCACCTCGACGATCCGGACCAGTTCCGCCGAGGTGTAGTCGTCGAAGGTCAGGGTGCGGGAGAAACGGGAGGACAGGCCGGGGTTCGCGGCGATGAAGTGGCCCATCTGATCGGGATAGCCGGCCACGATCACCACCACCTCGTCGCGGTGGTCCTCCATCAGCTTGACCAACGTGGAGATGGCCTCCTGGCCGAAGTCGGTGCCGGCCCCCTCGGGGACCAGGGCATACGCCTCGTCGATGAACAGCACCCCGCCGAGGGCGCGGCGGAACGCGGCTTGCGTCTTCGGCGCGGTCTGCCCGACGTACTCGCCGACCAGCGTGCCGCGGTCGACTTCGACCAGGTGCCCGCCGGTCAGCATGCCGAGCGAGGCGAGGAGCCGGCCGTAGAGGCGGGCCACGGTGGTCTTGCCCGTTCCGGGGTTTCCGGCGAAGACCAGGTGCCGGTTGAGCGGCGGCGGGGCCAGGCCCGCCTCCCGGCGGCGCTGGACGATCCGCACCAGGTTCACCATCGTGCCCACGTCTTGCTTGACCCGGTCCAGGCCGACCAGGTCGTTCAGCTGAGCCAGCAACCCGTCGAGGTCGTCGCCGGAGGACGCCATGGCCCCGGTGGGCTCCGGCGACGGGGTTGTGGCCGGGGCCGGGCCGCCTGGTGCGGGCAGCGCCGCCCGGCTCCGGGCAGCGGGCTCGGACTGCGGCATGCTCACGTCACCGACCGCGGTGCTCCAGCAGCCCACGAAGACCGGGGCGGCGCCGTCGGCCAGGGTCAGGTCCTCGTCGGTGTCGTGCACGTGGCAGCGGTGCAGCCGAAGGTCGGCGCCGGCACCGATGAACAGGGCCGGGTAGCGGGTGCCGGAGATGTCGCAATCAGACAGCAGGCCGTGGGCGCCGTCCGCCGCGTAGACGCCGTTCTTGGCACAGCCGGTCACGGTCAGGCCGCGGATGTCGGGGGCGGCGCCCTCCCAGATGGCTATGCCGGTCCCGCCGATGCCGGTCAGCCTGCAGTCGTACAGCACAGGGGTGGCGCCCGCGTCGATCAGGATTCCGGTGCCGCCGGTGGCGCCAATGCGGCAGGCGCGAGCAATCAGCGAGCCGCCCGGGGCGATCTCCAAGCCGGTCTGCCGTACGTCACGAATCTCGCAGTCCTCGAGCAGCGGGCGGTGCGGGGTGTCCACCCGGACGCCTACCGTGCAGGTGGTGACGGTCAGCGCCCGTAGGACCGCGTCGGCGGCGCCGTCGATCTGCACGCCGCCGTACCCCGCCCCGGCGACTTCCCCGCCGCGGACGCGCAGCAGTGCCTTGTCGGAGGCTCGGATGCCGAACTCGGGGGTCTCCGCGACAACGCAACGGACCAGCTCAGCGGCGGCAGCGCCGGTCAGGTGCACGCCGCTGAACGCCGAGCGGCGTAGCTCTACGTTCTGCAGCAGGACCCGCGCGTGGTCGGCAGCGAACAGGCCGTTGCCCTGTGCGCCGGTCAAAGAACCGCCGACGACGCGCACCTCGGCGCGGCCGCGCACTGCGAGCGCGGTCCCCTTCGCGTCGCGCAGCGCCGTTCCGGTCAGGGCCAGCCGGGCTTCGTCGCAGGCCAGCGCGCCGGTACCGCCCGCGGTGTCCACGGTGCTGTCCACCAGCGCGACCTGGCCGGAGCCGCTGACCGCGATGCCCGTACCGGTGGTCCGGGTGATGGTGCAGCGCTCGGCGCGCACCCCGCCGGTGTCGCGCTCGGCGCCCGTCTCCGCCTCGCTGTCGCGTTCGGGGCGCAGCGGGGCCCACCAGTTCGGCCCGAACGGGGCGCTGCCGATGACCCGCAGCCCGTCGGCGGCGATGTCGTGCAGCGTGCAACCGGCCAGCCGGCCGTGGCCCGAGTCGGCGACCTCGACGGCCGGGCCGCCGGTGTAGCCGATGTCGCAGCCGTCCAGGCTGACGCGGGCCGAGCCGCCGGCCAGTACTCCCCGGCCGGCCACCTTTTGCACCCGGGCGCCGACAAGGACGACGCGCGCGGTGCCCTGGGCGCTGACGGCGTCGCCGTGCACCTCCTCCACGCTCAGGCCGGTGGCCTCGACGAGCCCGCCGCCCGTGGCCCGTACGGCGTCCGACTCGCTGCCGTGCACCCGGCAGTCGGTGAGCCTGGCCTCCGCCCCGCCACCGACGTCCACGCCACCGCCGGCGATCTCGACCGACTCGAGGACCAGCCGGCCACCCTGCACGGCGACGGCCACCCCGTCCAGGTCGGCGCCGCGCACGGTGATGCCGCGTACGGTGGCCGTCCCGGCCCGGACCAGGACCGCTGGCCCGGTCCCGGCAATGAGCTCCACGCTGCCCCGGTCCCCCTCGGCGAGCACGGTGACCGACTTGTCGAAGACCACGCTCTCCCGGTAGACCCCGGCGGCAACGGTGACCGTGCCGCCGTCCCGGGCGGCCTGCACCGCCGCCCCGATGGTGCGGTAGCGGCTCCAGGCGCGGGTGGAGACTCGTTCCACCGAGCCGGCTCGGGCCGCCGCCCGTGAGATTCCGCCGCTCACGCGCCACCCGCTCCGCGCGGGCCGGACGGCACGGGCCACGGCGGGCCGGAACCTGGCTCGCCGCCGTCGCGCGGTGCCGTCGCGCCGTCGTCTGCCCGGACCAGCCGGCGGAGCCGGACGACCAGCAGAACCAGCGCGACCACCAGCACCAGGCCGACCAGGATCTTCAGGCCGAAGAAACCGACCACGCCGCCGCCGAGCCGCGCTCGGAGATCTGCTCCTCGACGGCGTTCGTCGCGAGCCGGTTCGCGAGGTAGGTGAGCAGCGCCAGCGCCCCGAGGGCGGTGACGGCGAAGGCGAGGACGACCCGGGCCGGCGGCAGGCGGCGGGACGCTCGATCCGGCCGCGGCCGATGGCGCCGCTGCCACCGCGGCGGCCGTGTCGATCATTCCGGCGCCGGTGCCAGACCTCGCGGCCGGACCGGCTGACCGCTCGACCAGGTCGGTCACCGCCCCGGCGGGCAGGCCGGCGTGTGCCGAGCGGACCAGTGCCACCTGGCCGGCGACGAACGCCGCTGCGTACTGGTCACCGGTGACCAGTACTTGCCCGGTTCCGGTGGGGCCGAGCGAGCGGACCTTGACGCCGGGCGCGGTCACGTCGACGGCGCCGGAGACGTAGCTGGCCATCGGGCGGCCGTCCGTGCCGGTCCCGCCGACCCGCAGGACCCCACGGGCGGGCAGGTTCGCGGCGGCTGCGGATGCGCCGGTCACCGGGGCCGGCAGGACCACCACGATGTCGTGTGCGACGGCATCGGCGACGGCTTGGACGACCGCCGGGTCGCCGCTGTCCGCGTACGAGCCGAGGACGATGACGGTGGCGCCGGCCGCGGCGGCCACGGTGATGGCGGTCGCCTGGTCAGCGGGCAAGGACGACGGCGGCTTACCGGCGCCGGTGATCCGCAGCGGCAGGACGGTTGCGTCCGGCGCGATGCCGGCTGGCCCGCCTTTGCCACGCTCGGCGACGACGATCGCCGCCATGGCAGTGCCGGTGCCCAGGCAGTCGACATCGGCACGACCGCTGCCGGAGACCACGTCGGCGCCCTCGGTCACGTGTCCGTCGAGCTGCGGCAGGCTGCCGTCCACGCCGGAGTCGACGACGGCCACCAGCTGGCCCTGGCCGCGGGTGCGGTCCCACGCGCGGTCGGCGCCGAGCGTGGTGCGGGCCCAGTCCGGCTCCTTGCCGGCCCGGGTGAGCGTGGGACAGGCGCTGCCGCCGGCTGCGGGGGTACCGGTTTTCTTCCGGGGCGTGGGCTGGACCGCGGGCTTGCTGTCCTGCGCCGGCGCCGGGCTCTGCGGTGCTCGGGACTGCTCCGGCCCGGGGCGGCTCGGCGACGGCTTCGGAGCGGGTGACGACGCCGCCGGGCCGGGGTTCGCCGGAGAGGCCTCGCCGGTCGCCAGGACGCCGTACTGCACTCCGGCGCCGGCCGCGTCCCAGGGCAGCACCAGCCGCCAGCCGGCAGCCAGCTTGTCGGCGTCGGTCAGCGTCCCGCCGCCGGCCTGCTTGCGACCGGCGTTGAGGTGATAGATCTCGATCGCACGTTCGGCGCCGCCCAAGTAGCGCTGCGCGATCGACGCCAGGGTCTCCGGTGCTCCTTGGTACGACGTCGTCACCGTGTAGTACGGCACGTAGGTGCTGTCGGCCGCCCGGGCCGGGCCACCGGCGACCGTCGACACCCACAGGACGGCCACTGCGATCGCGGCCGCCGCCCGGCGTATGACGGCGCCGCACCGGATCCGCCGGGGGCCTACCGGGTCCACTTTTTCCACGACCAGCTGTCCCTTCGGGCGCCCCTTCTCGGGGGCAGTGTTCTCGTCGTTCGGTGCGGTGCACTCCCCTGCCACGACGGAGCTGCCGACGCCAGCGTTCATCGGCACGGGCGCGGATTGGCGGCGGGTTCTGGGCCCGGTCTGGGCCTTACGGCCCGGGACATCGGCGTCGGGCATCCCTACGGTCTCGGGCCATGCGTGACGAGAACTCCGGGGATGAGGGCGGGCGATGGCCCGGTATGCGACGGCTGGTTCCCGCGGCCGTGCTGCTCACCCTCGCCGGGTCGGTGCTCTGGGCGACCGTGCGGTACAGCGCCCGGGACGACGCGTTCCCGTCCGAGGCGCCGCCACGGCCGGTCGCGGTCGCCGCTGACCCTCTCGGCACGCTGCTCCCGGTCCCAGCCTCGCCCGCCGCCTCAGCCTCCGGCTCAGCCGCGGCGCCTTCGGCCCTGGGGCCCTCCGCCTCTGCGCCATCGGCTCTCAGTTCCGCATCGCCTTATTCCCTCCGGGCGCAAGGCACCCCCTCCTCCCGGGCGGCGACCACGCCGTCGAAGGCCGGCCCGGCCCCGGCCACCACGAAGCCGGCGGCCGCGCCCGCCCCGACGACCCGCGGACCTGCGGTGTTCCGGCCGGTCACCGTGCAGGCGGAGGCGGCGACACTCAGCGGCGGGGCCGTGGCTGTCGACTGCGCCACCTGCGACGGCGGTGCCCGGGTTCGCTACCTCGGCCGGGTCGGTGTCACCGTCCCTGTCCCCGTGGCCGGGCCCCGCACGGTCACCGTCGTGTACGAGGCGGACGGAGTGCGGTCCCTGGCCGTAACGATCAACGGCACGCGGGCCACCGTCGTCACCACCTCCGGGAGCGGATGGACCGTTCCGCGCACAGTTACGTTCACCGTGGCTTTCCCCGCCGGCACCGTTAACGTCGGTTTCGAGCAAGGCGACGGCAACGGCCCGGACGTTGACCGGATCTCCATCAACTGATCCCCGATATGGGATCGCTCCCAAGTCGACAGCCAGGGAGAAGTTCGCGTTGCGCAAGATCCATCCTCTCAGTACGGTGGACCGTCAAGCGACCCGCTCTTCCTGGAGGCGAACGAACGGTGCAACGGCACTTCGCCCCGGTGCGCCGTGATCCGCCCCCCGGCCCCGCCGAGGATCCGGTGCAGCGACTGTTCGACGTCCCGGCAGTCGGGGTGCAGCGTCTGCGCCGCAACCACTGGTTCGGCATCGCCGTCCTGATCGCCGTGGTGGGCGTAACCGCGGCGGCGCTGCCGCCACTGCTCACCGACCCGACACCCTCGCCGGCGCCGCCCCTCGGCGCGGCCGTTCCCACGGCCTCCGTCACCGCTACCGCCGTCGCTTCCGCCACGACCTCCATCGAAGGCCCGGCGCCCGGCCTACGCCCGTCCGGCTCCCCGGCTGTCACCGGCCCGGCGCCGGCAACCGGCACAGCACGGCGCCCTGCAGCCCTCCCAGATGCGGACGAGCCGCCCGCCCGGGCGACGAACGCCCCGGCACCCACCACGACTCCGACCCGGACCCCCTTGGCCACCAAGTCCCCGGACGCCATGTTCAGGCCCCTGAGCATGCCGGCGGAGAACGCCGTTCTCAGCGACGGCGCCCGGATCGTCGATTGCGCCACGTGCGACGGCGGCGCACGGGTCCGCTACGTCGGCCGGGTCGACGCCCGCTTCGACGTCCCGGTCGCCGGGCGGCGGACCATCACGATTCGCTACCAGGCCTCCGGTACCCGCAGGCTCGCGGTGGCGCTCAACGGCGGCACCCCGGTCGCCGAGCTACGGCTCACCGGCTCCGACTGGAAGACACCCCGCACGGCCACCGTCGAGGCCGACATACCGGCCGGCGCGGTCACCATCATCCTGACCAGCGGTGGCGGCGGCGCACCCGACATCGACACAATCACCATCGGGTGATGGCGCGCTACGTCGCCGCCGCCGCAGTGGCCCGCGCGGTGCTCGTCGGTCGGCTGGCTGTCACGCTCGTGACGGTCGGGGTGAGTATCCGGATCGTCACCGACCCCCGGCCCCCGGTACTCGCCCTGATCACTGTCGCCGCCCTCACGCTGCCCGCGATCGCCGTGATCAGCCGATGGCCACAGCTCATGCGACGGCCCCTCACCCTGCTCGCCGCAGAGACCGTGGCGGTGCTGGTGGTCATGGCGGTCAGCCAGGGCACGGTCGCCTTCTTCTGCTACGCGGCCGGATCGGCCGCGCTGACCGGGGCGCTGATCGGCACCCGCGGCCTGGTGCTCTGGATCGCCCAGGCAGGGCTCGGCCTGGCCGTCGCCGTGCAGCTGCTGCGCGGCCTGGCCGAGCCGGCCCGCGCGGCGGTCACCCCGTTCCTGGTTGCCAGCCCGATGGTGTTCCTGATCTGCGGGTTGGGTGCGGCGGTGCTGACCGATGGGCTCGCCCGCCTCATCATGCTGTCGGCGCGGACTGCGGTCACTGTGCAACGGTCAGCCGCCGCGTCCGAACGGGCCCGGCTCGCCCGCGAGCTCCACGACTCGGTCGCCAAGACCTTGCATGGCGTCTCTTTCGCCGCCGTCGCCCTCCCGTCGTCGCTGCGCCGGCATCCCGCCCTGGCGGAGCAGCTGGCCGAGACCGTTCGCGAGGGCGCCGGTGCCGCGGTACGCGAGACCCGCGAGCTGCTCGCCGGCCTGCGCCGGGACGATCCAGGCCAGCCCTTCCCCCACACCGTCCGGGCGGTGTGCGACGCCTGGACCCGGAACACCGGTATCCCCGTGACGGTGTCGGCCCACCCCGTCGAGCCGTCGGTGGCCGCCCGGTACGAGCTGACTCAGATCCTGAACGAGGCGCTGCGCAACGTCGCACGGCACGCCCGCGCGCGCCAGGTCGAGGTCGTCCTCGACGGGTCGGGGCCCGGCACCCGGTTGCTCGTGCGCGACGACGGCATCGGCTTCACGATGCCCGGTGATGTGTCCCAACTCTCCGCGGGCGGCAGCTACGGCGTCGTCGGCATGACCGAGCGGGCCAGGACCGTCGGGGGGCAGTTGCGGGTCCGGTCCCGGCCCGGCGCGGGCACCGAGGTGACCGTCGTGGTGCCGACCGGCGACCGGGCCGCAGGGGCGATGATGCGATGATCGACGTACTGATCGTGGACGACAATCCCATCGTACGGTCGGCGCTGCGCACCTTCCTGGCCGCCGACCCGGACATCCGGGTGACCGGCGAGGCCGCCGACGGCCGGACCGCGCTGACCACGGCCCAGCGGCTACGCCCGGCCGTCACGATCCTGGACCACCGGATGCCGGTCGCCGACGGGCTCACCATCATCAGCCGGCTCGCCGAGCACACCGCGGTCCTCGTGGTGACCAGCGACGACGACCCCGCCCTGATCGCCGGGATGCTGCGCGGCGGCGCCCGCGGCTATCTCGTGCACGGCGAGTTCGATCCGCCGGAACTACTCCGCGCCGTCCAGGCGGTCGCGGCCGGCCGGGGCTGGATGTCCCCCGTGGTCGCCTCGGTGACGATCTCTGCGTTGCGAGCGCAGGAGGAGAAGGAGCGCGAACAGGCCGGCCAGGGCGACCGGAGGCGCCGGTACCAGGAGAGCTTCGCCTTGACCCGGCGCGAGGAGCAGATCATGGAGCTCGTCTGCGCGGGCCACGCCAACGCCGCCATCGGCCGGCGCCTGCTGGTGACCGAGAAGACCGTCAAGAATCACCTCAACAACATCTACGCCAAGCTCGGCGCAGCCAACCGCACGGAGGCCGCGATGATGTGGACGAAAGACGCGGGATCCGCCGGTCAGTGAACGTGGCACGGCGCCGCACCGTTGTCCGGAGCAGCGGGCGACGTCCGCTGTGGCGCACCTGCCCGCCGGGCCGCCAGCATCCCACGACGAGGGCGTGCCGCGTATGATCTGCGAGCCTCTTCTTCCGCTACGACGCGATCCGGTCCCGACCGCTGCCACTGGCCGGATCGGCGTGCTGGTGGCCCACCCCGACCCGGACGGGCGCGCGGCCCTGGTGCACCCGCTGCTCGGCGATGAGACCCGGGTCGGCCTGGTGGCGGCCTCCGGCAACAGCGCCGAGATCATCGCCGCGGTGGCATCGCTGCGCCCGGCGGTCGTGCTCGTCGACGAACGGCTCGCCACCGCCGCCCGGCTCGCCAGCCTCACCCGCGCCTCACGGGTGATCCTGCTGACCGGCACGGAAGAGGTACGGGCGCTTGCCACCATGCTGCTGGGGCCGGCGCACGGCTGTCTCGTGTACGGCAACTTCGAACCGGCCGACCTGCGCGACGCGGTCCGTGCCGTGGCCGACGGGCTGGCGTGGTTGTCCCCGGTCGCTGCTGCCGCCGCGGCCGCCACGATGCGCGCCGGCGCCCTCGCCCGGCTCAGTTGAGCGACTCGCGGCCCAGGATCTCCCGTACGGTGCGCAGCGCATAGAACGACCGGGAGCGGACAGTGCCCTCGGGGATGCCGATCCCCGCCGCGGTCTGCGCCACCGACGCATCCCGGTAGTAGAGGGCGACGAGCACCATCCGCTGCTCAGGGGTCAGCTGCAGCAGCGCGTCGTGCAGCACCTGACGCTCCAGCAGCGTATCGGGGAAGTCGTCGACGGCCGGCACCCCGGAGACGTCCTCGCCGGAAATCTCGGTCGGCCGGGCCTGCCGGGCGCGGGCCGCGTCGATCGTCAGGTTACGGCCCACGGTGAACAGCCAGCGGCGCAACGACTCCGCCTCCACAGGCAGCTCCGCCACCCGGCGCCAGGCGCGCAGCATGGTCTCCTGCAGCAGGTCCTCCGCCGCCTCGGGCTGACCGTGGGTGAGCCGCAGCAGATACCGGTACAGCGGCCGGGAGTTGGCCTGGAACAGCAGCCGCATCCGCCGCTCGTGGGCCTCCCGGTCAGGCGCCTGTTCCGTTCGCTCGGGCGCACACATCAACACGCTCATGTCCTGCCTCTTCCGACTGGATCGCGGCCCGCCGGACTCCCTGCGCCGGCGGCGTCGGGCGGACGCTAACGGCCCTCAGGGCCCGCCCGGCCCGGGTCCAAAGACCTAGGCGGGCCCGGTCGCGGGCCCCCGCGGGCCCAGACTCAGGGGCGATCGAGGAACTCGGCCAGCGGACGGTCACCCGGCCCTGGCACCACCCGCCAGCCCACCCTGCCCGGCGTCAGCACCTGCAGCACGGATACCTTGTCGTACTGCCGGCCGGGAAGGACCAGCTCGACACCCGCGGCGGCCAGCTCACCGGCCCGCGACCGCACCGCGGGCAGGCCAGCGAGCTGCGCGGCCGCCGAGCGGACATCGATCGCCCGGCGCCGGTGCACACGTAGTCTCAGCAGCCGGTGGCCGGGCCTGGGCCTTGGCTTCGCCGACAGCAGCGCCAGGGCGCCACCGGGCGTTGTCACCCGGGGCCCGGGCAGCAGGGCGTACGCGACGTCGTCCGTGGCCCGCGGCCATCGCGGGACATCGGCCGGCAGCCCGTCGAGGCCGTGCCGGGCGCCGCTGCTGCGCAGGGTCAGCGTGCGACCCTCGGGTAGGCGCTCACCCGCGGAGTAGCCGCCCGCGGGCCGGACCGGCCAGCCGTCGAGCAGCATCACCCGGTCGAGCAGCCCGGCTGGCAGCAGGTAGGACTCACCCCGGTTCGCGAGCAACAGCTGCAGGGTCGGTGGGACGTGCACGTCGATGGAGGACAGGTCGACGGCGCCGCCCTCGGCCACCCGTACCCGGAGCAGGTTTTCCCCCGGCTGCGACGTATCCGAGGCCGGCGGGCGCAGCAGCCCGACAGCGAACAGGTGGGGGGTGGGCAGACCCTCGGCCGCCGCCCTGTCCGGCTCCTCGGGGCAGGTCACGAACAGGTCGACTGGCTCGGCGTTGACCCGGGGGCGGTCGGCGAGCCAGTAGAGCCCGTGGCGCAGCTTGACCTTCGCAGTGTGCAGCCGGGGGCTGACTCCGGCTGGTGGGCTCGCGTCCACCGTGGCGGGGCGCTCGGGGCGCGGCATGACCGGCTCCGGGACCGGCTTCGGCACAGCTGGTTCCCGTACGGCAGGCTCGGGTTCTGGCTTCTCGTGCACCGGCTGCAGGACGGCCTTCGCGTGCGCCGGCTGCGGAGCCGCCTTTTCGTGCACCGGCTGCAGAACGGCCGGCGGACGAGGGGCGGCGGGCGGGCCGGGTTCGTTGCGCGGCGACGGGGGTGAGGAGGAGACAGCGGTGTACGAGCCGGAGGCCGCTACCGGACGCAGGGTGTGCGGGGAGACCACCGGCTCGGGCGCCGACGGTGCCGTGGACGAGGCCGGCACCGGACGGGCGAGCGGCCGGGCGACCGCGGGTCGGCGGCGGTCCCCGGCGGGCATCAGGCAGCCGTCCTCGGTGGTCCAGGCGGCGCGGTCCTTTCCCAGACTGTTCCATTGCAGCGGGCGGCCCCGCCGGTCGACGGCACGGGCCAGCCCGTCCAGCACCTCGAAGTCGCCGTCCGGGGGCAGCGCCCAGACGTTCGCCCGCAGGCTGTCCGCCAGGCCGGCACCGAACCAGCGCAGACCGCGTGCAGCCGCGTCCGGGTAGTGGGCCAGCAGGAGCAGGTCCTCGCCCTCCCAGCCGGCTGTGCGCAGCATCCGCTGGAATTCGCGGGGGCCGAGCACGTGCGGGTCGGTATCGGCGTACAGCAGGGCCCACCGGCCGTCCGCTAGCACGGTCAGGTCGACGGCGAACAGGCCGTCCCTGCCGGTCAGAGACTGGTAGCGGTCGTGCGCCGTCCGCCAGCGCCCGGCCGGCACGCTGATCACGGACACACCCCCCGCCGAGCGCAGCAGCGGCTCCCTGGCCGGGGACAGCCGCCCGTCCGCATCCGGCACGAACCGGGGCTCGGCCGCCGCGGGCGGCGGGTACGCGTGCCACGTGCCCGGTCCGCCGTCGTGGGCGGTGACGCCGAGGTCCCGGCAGCTGTCCAGCACCTCGGTGCCGGCCTGCGGGTCCGGCGCCCACACGATCGCCCCGGTGGTCTCGGCGAAGCGGCTCAGGTTCCGGTGCAGCCGCTCCTGCTCCTCCTCATCGGCCGGCCAGGTGACCCACATGCGGACCTCCGTGCCGTACAGCGGCAGCGCCGCCAGCATCGCGGCGAACCGGCGGCCGTCGGCGACCTCGTGCCCGCCGCCGTAATCGCCGACCAGGAACCCGCCCGCCCGAACCGCAGCGCCGATCGTGGTCAGCTCCGGATGCCCGGCCATCAGCATGGCCGCCGCCGACCGGCGGGCCACGAAGTCGGCCCGGGTGGCGGTCATCAGTCCACCCGCCATCGGCAGCGACACCATGCCGGCCCGCGGACGCAGGACGCCGCCAGCCGTGTCGTACCAGCCGGGCAGGTCGGTGGCCATCGCCGGCGGCTGCACCACGACCCAGGGTGCCGGCCGGCCGGTGGCCTCGTCGACGAAGGCTGAGCCGGGCGGCCCGCCGTCTGCTGAGCGCGGGGCACTGCCGGCCGGACTGATCAGCACGTCCCGGCCGAGCATTCCGGCCAGCTCCGCGAAGATCGGGGTGTGCCGACCCGCGTCGGGCATCATGATCCGGACATCGTCCCCGGCCCCGCCGGTACGCCGTACGAGCTCCGCCAGCTGTGACGCGTCCAACGTGGCCCCCGCGCCGCGTGCCGCCCGCACCCCGCCCCGGGGATCCGGCCGCAGCTCGAGGTCGAACAACCCGTCCAAACGCTGGTAAGCCGGTCGCGGGCGTGCCGCGGCCGGGGCCGTCGGCCGCGACGGGGATGGGACCGGGGCGCCCTTGCTGGTCTGCACACTTTCTTCGACGGATCACCGGCCCACTCTTCTCAGCCGATCTCCGCCCGGCTCTGAACACCACGGCCGGGCGCCGCGTCTTCCCGAGGAGAGAAAGAGGAGGACGCCGTGAACCCGGAGAGCGGAACCGTCGCTATCGTCTGCGACCAGCCGATGACGCGCGCCGGGCTGGAACAGCTGGTGAACGGTTGCCCCGGCCTCATCGTCGGTGCGTCGGTCAGCACCGCGGAAGACCTCGGACGAGCAGAACCCCGCGACTACCGCGTGGTGATCCTTGACCTGCCGGCGCTGCCCCACCGTCCGGCGACCGACGTGATCGGCAGGCTCGCGGCGGTCGGCGCGACACTGGTCTCGTCCTCCTGGGACCGCCCGCCCACGCTGGGCGCGGCGATGCGCGCCGGTGCGCGGGGCGTCATCACCCGCTACACCGCGCGCCTGGCCCTGCGCCAGGCTGTACTGACCGTGGCCGAGGGCGGCCTGAGCGTCGCAACCGAGCTGACCGATCGGTTCCTGGCCGAGATGGGCCGTCCCGCCGACACCGGCGACGGCGGCCTGGCGCCGCGGGAGGCGGAGACGCTGCGGTGGATCGCGCTCGGGTTCACGCATTCGCAGATCGCCACGCGGATGGGGCTGTCGCAGGCCACCGTCAACACGTACGCGAAACGGATCCGGGCCAAGCTGAACGTGAGCAACAAGGCCGAGCTGACCCGGGTCGCGATCGAGCTCGGGCATCTCGCGCAGGGGCAGTCCCGGTACGCCACCCGCTGACCGGCGCGGCCGGGCCGCCCGCTGTCCGCACGACCCGACCATCC
>CAKUMG010000009.1 GCA_934667465.1 uncultured Actinoplanes sp.
CCTTTAAACTATCAGCACACCAGCAAGAAAGGAATAGCAAGCCGTTATCGAATGTTTAACGGCGGAATTGTTCCTTTTTTGCTATGGAATGCCGAAACACAATCAATCGACGCGAGCCTATTGGAGCGCCTACTGATAATGGTAGCCGACGACAAAGAGCTCACTCTACTCGACCGCCAGTTTTTAAGAATTGCACTGGAAGGCGCGCCAAACGCTGATGCGATGCCAGATTCTGTCGCGCTGATTGCCGCCTACGAGACGGGCTTTCGGGAGGACCTACAGGAGG
This sequence comes from uncultured Actinoplanes sp., assembly GCA_934667465.1. Classification (GTDB taxonomy): domain Bacteria; phylum Actinomycetota; class Actinomycetes; order Mycobacteriales; family Micromonosporaceae; genus Actinoplanes. Next base: position 287 of record CAKUMG010000009.1, read on the forward strand.
CGGGCGGTGTCTTTTGTCAGCCCAGCCTGGAGCTGTTCCGCCGAGACTTACAGACTGTGCTCGACACCGACCTCCCCCGGCCCGACAAGATTCATTGGCTGACGCTGCTGGTAAGCTTGCATCTCGCTATCCGCCTTTATCGAATAGCCGTCGTGAAAGGCGGCGAACTCGACGCTGCCGTTGCGGCCGCCGGGCAGCTTGATTTCCCCGCGGGCGCCGGCCACTGCCCGTGCGCACGGGCCGGTGGAAGTACGCCTGATTGTTTGCAGAAATGCACGCTTGCCGGCATGCTCCGTTTTCGAACTGGAAGCGGCAGCTACCGTCCCGTCAACCTTAGGGACGGCTGCCGAGCCGCCTATATAGAGATTGACCAACGTCGACTGCTTGACATGCCCGCCACTCTGGTAACCGCTAACCTCGCCAGCCGGGCGTGGGCGGCGCTCGGTGGGGCAGAGGCTGCCCGGCGGCGTGATCTGAAGGCCCTGAGCGATGCTCTTTCCGCGGATCCGGGTCTACGCACCGTTCACGGTGCAGCGTGCGCCGCAATTGCGGTCTTACACCACGATTCATGGCGCAACGGCGTATCGACCCCAGGCGAACTCGAAGACGTCGCACGCATCGGCCCGAACCGTCCGGGCTTGCATGCGCTGCGCGACGACGTGCGCAAAATGCGCAGTAGAGACTTGCGTCACCAGAGCCGCGACATCATCAACCAGCTCATGCTCGACGAAAACGTTGGCCGAGCCGGGTCGCTGGTCACTCGTAATGGTACTCACGGCTTCTACGAACTCGACGAGCAGCTTCTGCTGCTTCTAGTCCGGCTGACCTGCCGGGACCGCCAAATTCCTTACGAGCGATTCCTCGAAGGCCTGCGCGCTTACGGGCTGGCCCCGCAGGACGAGAGGGAACGAGAGTCCCTCGCCGACGCCCTCGAACGGCTCGGATTGCTCGCTCGATACTCCGACGCAGGGGAGGCCTCCTTTGTCCACTATGCCTGAGCCTGCAGACGGCGAGTACACTGCGGGCCTGATTGCCGAAGCACTGATCACCGAAGCGTCACGCAGCCCAGAACACCGTCGGCTCTACCTCACCGGTCACCTCGGCCTGCGGCCGTCGGCCATCTTTGAAGCCCTGCGCCGCTACCTACAGCCAGAGGCGGCCATCGAGGTCACTACCCCAAGCGGTCCCGTCCGGCTCGAGGCCGCCCCGCTCGGCAACCAAACACCCCCAGAGGCGGTTTTAGTGCCGTACCTCGTCGGACCGGCCGGATCCAACTCAGGAACAGCGGGATTCGCCGCATTTCTGCGAGACGAGGTTCCCGTCGGAGACATCACGCGGGTCCTACTTATCCTCGATGAGCAGCCCGTCGAGACGGTGCGTACTGCAGCTGAGGACGCCAGTTTGCTCGAAGGCCTGCAATGGCCGCAGATGATCAATGCGGCCATTTGCGGCGCTCCGGCAGCCATCGCGCCGCTCTTCGAGGCAGTGCGGAACGACCTCGCTGCCCGGACCGATCGAGTCCGCCGCGACTACACAGCGATCGGAACTCTGCGTTGGCTCGCCAACTGCGCCACCGCGTCTGAGGCAGGAGCCGGCCTCTACCGGCTCGGTTGCTACGTGTCAGACCCGGAAGCTATTTCCAACCCTCGACAGCGATTGAAGGTGAGCCAGGGTTGGCGCGACAAGCTCGACACGTGGTCGGCGCCTGACCAGAATCTAGAAGCGCGCTTAGTCGGCGAATACGAAGATCAGCATGACGCTCGCCTTGCCCGCGTGCTGGAAGCCCGTACTCCCTTCGGTCTCAACTTCAGCCAATTTGTGCTGGCGGACCTCCCGGCCGCCCGCCCCGCTGCCGCGAGAATCCTCAAACTCGCCAGCCCCATCCGTGCCCGCGGCGCAGCCTGCGCTTCCAAGCCGGGCCGTGCCGTGCTATGGGCACCGGACGGCACTACCTTCTCGATCATGCTGATGCGGCCCGCAGCTATCGCCGCGACCGCTACCATTGTCTGGGCCGACGGTGGCACTCCTACTCACATCCCTATCGCGGCCGGAGACCGGGAGATCGTCCTCGACCTTGATGGCGAAGGTTGGCGTTTCGCTCGCCTAAAATTATCCAATGGCGAATGTGCCGAGCTCGCCGTATTCTTCGACCCTGGAGAGTGGGTTCCCTTCGAGGGCCTCCTCGATCTTGACTTCAACACGGCAGCCTTTCGCTGCCCGGGCGATCCTGATTTGTGGGCCATGGATCTGGCAGGCAGACTCATCGGCCAGCCCGATCCGCAGGTCCCACAGCCAGATTTCGAGGACGGTGAGTCCCGCCGCTACCTGGCTGTTCTGGGATCACGAAGCCGACCGATTGATCTCTTGGTCGGCGCCGTAGCCAACGAAGGTGAGGGGCCCAGCTCTGGACCGGCCGGGCCCTCCAGCCACCCGGAGCCAGACGATCCTGATCCTGATGTCTACCCGGCGCCGCCTGACGGCCCGAAGGACGACGGAGACTTCACAGGGCAAGCTCCTCAGCTACCCCCGCACACCGCCTCTACCGCCACGCCTCGGGTTCCGTCTGTGCCTCACGCCCAGTTACTCGAAAGCCGTCAAGGCCAAGTACTCGGCGGGAGCTCATTCACCGTCGATCACGACGGCATCGGCAAGATCAAGCTGGCTGGCATGTATGACCTTGTGCGCCAGCAGATCGGGCCCGATATCGACGGCCTTGCCCTTGAACGCGAAATCTTAAGCAGCCCTAGGGTCACTGCTTTCCAGATCGCGCGCTCGGCAGACGGCATCACACTTGACCGTCACTCGTACCTCGACCTGCTAGACCTTAATGACTTGCCCGAGCAGCTCCGCAACGAATTCTTCCATGCACGGACGAACTTTTTTACTGCTCTTATGCCCGCCGGTTCCGTTCATGCTCTCGCCACCGGCATCGCACTCACCGAAGCCCGGGCTTACGTCGCCGCCTACGAATCCCTACTCGACACCATGCTTAGCAGCGGCCGTTTCCGTGCCGAGTTCGAGCGACTTGTCCTTTGCGACGCGGTGAGCGACCCTACGACGGGGGAGGTATATGTGGCACCGACCAACCCCGTCAGCATTCAGTATCTGCTTGACCTCACCGACATCGTCGAACAATGGCTGCCGAACGCAGTTGAGGTCCTCGACGCCGACGTAAGCACCCTCAACTTGCGGCACCTGCTGCCGACATTTGCACTGCGAGGCGCCCAATGGTATGAGACCGCAGGCAATGTCCCGCTGCTCTGGCGGCGCTACCGGATGCAGTCGCAAGGTAACCCCGGCGAGCACCGCCCCGCCTACATAGCCAAGCGCATCAAGCATTTCCTCGACGTGCACCCCGAATACCGCGATGAACGCCAAGTGCTCTCTTTAACCTTCCATGAGCCAGGCGACGGCACAGCGGTATTGGACGCCCTCCGGCGGTTCGTCCGTCCGGCGGCTACCTCAGCCGATCCACCAGCACTACCGCATCTCGACGTCACCATCATTAGCGCACGCCGCACCCAGACCGCCCTGCAATCAATCGTCAGCGGCGCCGCCACCGGAAGCACCGCGAACGCTCCACTGGACCGGCTGCTTCGAGACCGCGTCACCGTTAGGGCCGCTAGCCCTGACGACGGCGTCCCCGAGTTCGCCCACATCGCCTTCGTCTTCCAATCCTCACTCGAACGCGAACCTGCCGAAGTCGACCTCGGCGGACGGGCGAGCACGCTGCACGCCGCCGGCCTTGCCGCCGCCCCCGGTCGGCACACCGAACCAGGGCGCAACGAAACTGCCTTCTCATGGGGCACTTTCACCGGCTCCAACATCCGGCCCGGGCTGCCAGCCCTGGTCAGCAAGACCCTTGAACTCGTCGGCGGTATGCCTCGCGATAACTTCGTGCCCGGCCACACCCGTATGTTGACCACCCGCATCGCCAGCGCCTTTCTCGGCAATTTGTACGACTCGAGCGCTTGGGTTGTCCATTTGGATAAATTACTCGGCCTTGAGGCCTTCGCCCCTGATGCCAGCGGTCGGCAAGCCCGATACCTCATTGACTACGAGGACCGCGCCGATCCCGGCCAGCCCGGCCTTGACGCCATCACCGCCACCAACCGAGTCGCCCCCTATCGGCTCGCGCTCAGGCAAGCCCTGACGGGCATGGGTCAGCCCACCGAAAATGGCCTCGATCGCATTCTTAGAATCTTCAATGGCGTCAGCGGACGATGGGCGCTCGACCTCATCGGCGCCAACCCCAACGACCTACACGAACGTATCGGCCTAGCCGCCGCCATTGCCAGCCTGCACGACCTCGACGAACCGATAGAGAACAGAAATCAGCTCGGCATAGTCCTCCCCCTCGAGGAACTGCTCGACGCGCTCCCGGCTGCTGCACGACAGAACAGCGGCACTTTCTGTGACGACCTCCTGTACCTTCGAGTGCCGCTCGACGAAGATGCGCCGCGGCTACGAGGACGCCTCCTAGAGGTCAAATACCGCGGCTCTACAGACTCCGGCACACCTGCCTACGCCCGTCAACAACTACAAAATGCCCACGACTGGCTCCTGAACACCTTCGGGCCAGACAATGAGCCTCGGCGACTCTTCCGTGCCAGGGACCTTGCCGAGCTAATCCGCGGCTCTGCAACCCGGGCGAACGCCTTTGGTCTACTTGCCGTCAACAACCGGTCGGCATTCGAGGCCGCCATCGACGCGATCGGACACGGCGACTACACACTCATCCTCGATTACAACGCCGGCAGCCAGAAACTCCACGGTGACTTCGTCAGCATCGAAGCGGGCAGCACCACCACCGCGCACCGCCAGAAACTCCCTGGCACCGGCCTGCCATTCGGCCACCTAAGACTCGGCCGTCCCTTCCTCGAAGCGCTCGCAGCCGGCCAGCCGTTGCTCCGGCCCGCAACGTTGCCCTTTGTTACATATACTGACCTTGGCAGCCTCCCGGAGGACCCCCCTAGTACTCCGCCAGCAGACGGCAGCCCAGGGTCGAGTCCCGAACCCGAATCACCCGATACTGACCCGCCTACGGCGCCGCCGACGACATCGACTCCACCAACAGATATCCCTTTAATTGCAGGGCGCTTGGACGCGGCTTTTATGAAGTACGGGCTCAGCGTCGAACCCTTCGCACCGAATCTCGCCCAAGCGGGGCCCAGCGTTATCCGGTTCAGAACTCGGACTCTTGGCAAGCTTTCGATCAGCGATGTCGAGCGACGTGCCCGCGATTTGGGCCGAGAAATCGCAGCTGCGGGACGGGTGCAAATCGGAGACGAGCCCGGTTTCGTTACCGTCGACGTTCCCCGAAGCGAGCGGCTTACAATCACCCTGGCAGACGTTCTACCGGCACTTGGCACAGCCGAAGGAAAACCAGGGGCTCTGCAATTCGTCGCCGGAGTCGCACCTAGCGGAGCCGTACGCGTCGTCGACCTTTCCCGGCTCCCGCACCTGCTGGTAGCCGGGGCCACCGGCTCGGGCAAGAGTGTCTTCCTGCGAGGCTTGCTGACGGAACTCCTCCGTGACCGCACCCCGGATCAACTTCACTTGATGATCGTCGACCCGAAACGGCTCGACTTCACGCCATTCGCCCGTGCCCCCCATTTGCGGGGCGGCGCCGTCATCAACGACGCTGACGAAGCTCTCGAACTCCTCCGTTCCACACTCGAGCGTGAAATCGCTATAAGACAGCCGATCCTAGAAGCCGCCGGAGTTAGCTCTGCGGCGGAATACTACGAGGCCGGCGGCCGACTGGAAGACCTTCCTCAACTCATCATCCTTGTCGACGAATTTGGCGAGCTCGTTCTCGCCGGGAATGACCGGAGAGCCTTCAGTGAGCTAATCCAGCGCTACGCCCAACTGACTCGCGCATATGGCATTTACCTTGTCCTAGCCACACAGCGGCCAAGTGTCGACGTGGTCACCGGCAGCATTAAAACCAACCTCACCGCTAGAATCGCATTTTCTCTGCCTAGCAGCCGCGATTCCATGACCGTCCTCGACCGTGGCGGAGCCGAAGACCTCCTCGGTGACGGAGATCTGCTCTTCTACCGCAACGGCCGGATCGAGCGACTGCAGGCACCGCTCGCCACCGTCATCGACGTCCGACAGGTGCTTCCACTTCCACAGCCCTGACTGGTGGGTCTGCCCTGCGCACTGGGCAGGGCGGCCTCGCTGCCGGGAGGAGGCACGGCAACGACCTCGTACTCGCGTCTTCGGAGACCCGCGCGAACGCAAACCCTCAAGGTTGGAATATCCTGACCAAATCGGAACCGCCCGCACCGGCCGACCCCCGATCATGCAGGCCACCATCATCCACGTCGAGAACCCGGCCGACTCAAGATTGAAGAGGCTTACTGGCTTGACCGGAGGATGCTGGAGCGCTCGGTGTCCATGCCGTGGGCGAGAGACCAGGGCGGAGTAGCTGAGTGAGGCATGAGGCAGTGACGCGGCCGCGAGGCGGTCTTTTGTAGATCCGCGGATGCCACTATCTTTATCACATGACCACCGAGCTTTTCAGCTTCGAAGTCGACCCGGTAATCGACGCAGACCCAGCACGTGATCAAATCGCCGAAGCGTTCCTTGCTGCTGATTCGACAGGACGCCGATTTGCGGCAGTATTTCGCCGGACATTCGATTCCCTCTACGACGGACAGCACACCGGCCGTTACCGCTGGGATCAGCTTACGAAAACGGAGAAAACTCATTACGGCAGCCTGTTCGAAATCAATCTCCGCCGAGAGTTCGACGACGTCATTGATGATGTCCCGAACGAGGATAGCGCGCTGGACTATCGCGTACTCGGCCACGATATCGATTGCAAGTTTTCTCAGCGCGTGAACGGCTGGATGCTTCCCCCGGAATGTTTCGGCCATCTTCTACTTGTTGCGACCTCGAACGACGATAGGGGCACCTGGAGTCTTGGCATCGTACGCGCCAGCGAAGAAAACCGCCGAGAGACGAGCAACCGCGATAAGAAAACGCAGCTAAACCCTCGGGGAACTTCACAGATCAAGTGGCTATTTCGCGATCATGCACTACCTCCAAATATCCTCCTAAGCCTCAACAGCACGACAATCGAGAAAATCTTCACTAAAGGTTCAGGGCAAGCACGCATCAATGAGCTTTGCAGACTCGTAACCAAACGGCGAATCGGCCGCAATACGGTAGCCACGGTTGCGCAGCAGGAAGATTACATGGCTCGGCTCCGGGATAACGGCACAGGAGCCCGAACGGCCCTTCGGGCAGAGGGCTACCTCATAGTCGGCGACTATGAAGCTCATCGGAGGGTCGCCCGAGAATTACATCTCCCCCGGCCGGAATCGGGTGAAATAGTCAGCTTCCAAGTAGTACCTGCCGACGGAACCGACAGGCCCACGGTTTACCTCGATGATCGCAATTGGCGGGTCGCGGAACCTGGCGATTCCGTGATCGAGCCGGCGCCAAAGCTTCCCACAACCAGAAGGGAGAAGAACCCCGGCTGACGCTTTACTGACAAGGCAAGCCTCCCGGGTTCCAGCCCTTCAGGAACCAAAACTCCGGCCGGCCCTGAAGGGTGGGCCGGCCGGAGCGGGTTCGGGCTCTGACGGTCATTGAAGGGGAAGACCGGAGCGCCCGTCTGACCGACCAGGGACCGGCGGTGCGGCCGGACTGGGGATGACCTGGTCGGAAACTTGAGGGACGAGAGGGGACGGAGTGGGCGGGGCTCAGGCGTTCATGAGCCCGAGCATCTGCTGGATCTGATCGGTGCGGCTCTCCTTGACCCGGGCGGCGAACGCCTTGGTCTCCGGGTTGCTCCCGTCCGCCGCCACCATGGCGGCCATCTCGACCGCGTTGTGCTGGTGGGCGACGAAGAGGTTGAGGAAGGCCGTCTCGAATTCGGAACCCGAGGCCTTGCCCAGCGCCTCGATCTCGGCGGGGCCGGTGGCGGGGAGGCCGCCGTGGTCGGCGTGGGCGCTGGGGGCGTGGTCCACGGTGGTGGGCTGCTTCCAGTCGGTGAGCCAGCCCTTCATCATGGTGACCTCGTCGGACTGGGTGGCGTCCACGGCCTGGGCCAGGGTCTTGATGTCGTCGCGCTCGGAGTTCTTCTCGGCGAGGCGGACCATTTCGAGGCCCTGTTCGTGGTGCGCCACCATCATCTGGAGGTACATCACGTCGGTGTCGTTGTGGTCGCCTTCGGCGCGGATCTCGGCGACGGCGGACTGGGTGGCCTGGGGCGTGGGCTGGGGGGCCGTGCCGCAGGCGCTGAGCAGGAGGGCGCCGGCCAGGGCGGCGGTCAGGCGGCGCTTCACAGCGGGAGCCAGAGGGCGGCGGTGTAGATGGACGGCTCCCAGCTGCGGAGCGAGGTGTGGCCCTGGCGGCACTCGTACTTCTTGCCCTCGTAGGTCACCTCGTCGCCGGTCTTGTACGCCACGTTCGCCGCCCAGTCACCGGAGGCGGGCGCGGCCGGGGAAGAAACAACAGGCGCCGAGGAAGAAGGCGCGGACGTAGCGGGGGCGGACGTAGCAGGAGCGGTGGGGGCCGCGGAAGAACGGGAAGGCGACGGGGAAGGCGCGGGCGCGGGGTTGGCGGAAGAACCGCCGCCGACGTTGAGGTCGATGCAGCTGTAGAACGCCATCGGGGTGTCGCCGATGTTCCAGACCGCGAGCACCTTCTGCCGCCCCGGGAATCCGCTCAGGTCCACGTTGTGCGTCACGACCGCGTCCGGCTGCTGGTTGCCCCCGTCAACGGTGGCGACCTTCTTGCCACCGATGAAGTACTCCCAGTTGCTGGTGCGGTGGCGCGCCGTCATGACCCAGGTGAAGGTGGCGTTCGTGCCGACCGCCTTGGCCGGCCAGTTGCGGCTCTCGTCGGCGAGCACCGAGAACTGCGGGAGGCCGCCGTCGCAGGACTTGAGGCCCTTGGTGCCTTCGACGCTCTGCGGCTCGAACTGGATGTTGCCGCAGTCCTTGACCGCGCCGGACGCGCAGGTGGCCTGGCGGCTCGGCGGGCCGGAGACGTAGCCGTGGGCCATCGCCGGTGACGTCACGGCCAGCGTCGAGCCGATCGCTCCGAGTGTGATCAGCGGATAGGCGATCGACCTGCGCATGTGGTTCTCCCGACGTCGAGTTGCGGTGACGGCGGGAAAGTTATCCGGGCTTTCCATAACGGAGCCTTAAAGGCGCCGGAAAGACTCATGAAGCCCGTCGGCGACGGCCGACCGTGCGGGTCTGCAGGGTCGGCAGGTCGGCGGGATCCAGGGTGCCGAACACCATCCCGATCCGCGCGCCGCCCAGCGGGCTGCGGGAGATCTCCATCCGGCCGCCCGCCTCGGACGCGACGCGCCGGACGATGTCGAGGCCGAGGCCCGTGGAGCCGGCACCGCTGACCCCGCGCTGCACGGCCTTGGCCGGGTCGGCGATGCCCGGGCCGGCGTCGTCGACCAGCAGGCCGGCCGGGGAGACGGTCACCCGGAACGCCACGCCCTCCGGGGTGTGCGCGAAGACGTTGCCCAGCAGCGAGTCCACGGCCAGGATCAGCTCGCTGCGCGACAGCGGCACGGGCACCGGCGTCTGCCCGCCCACCACCTCCCACGGCCGCTGCTGGTCCTCGGCCAGCGCGGACCAGAAGGCGAGGCGGTCGGCGAGCACCTCCACCAGGTCGGACTCCTCGCTGCCGCGGTCCTGGACGCCGAGCCGGGCGCCCGCGATGATCGCTTCGAGCTCCTCGTCGAGCATGTCGCAGGCCTGGCGCATCCGTTCGGCGAGCGGGCCGGGCGGCATCCCGTCGGCGTCGAGGCGCAGCGCGGTCAGCGGGGTCCGCAGCCGGTGCGAGAGGTCCGCCGCCAGCTCGCGCTCGTTGTCGAGGAGCCGCCGCAGATCGGCGGCCATCGAGTTGAAGGCGTCGGCGGCGTCGCGCAGTTCCCGGGGACCGGAGGGCTCCACCCGTACGCTGAGATCGCCCGCACCCAATCGCCGGCTCGACCCCGCCAGCTCACGCGTGGCGCGGACCAGACGGGCGCCCAGCCGGTCGGCGAAGAGCACCGAGCCGGCGACCAGCACCAGGGCCAGGGCGCCGAGCGCGAGCCAGGCGCTCCAGACGCCGCGCCGCATCTCCGCGTCCGGCACGTAGACCTCGATCACCACCGAGCGCCCGTCGCTGAGCACGCTGGGTTGCAGATAGGCGAGCCCGCCCGGGGCCGGGGCGCTCGCAGCGCGCCGGATCTGCCCGGCCCGTTCGATCTCCGCGCTCGAGACGTGCGACGTACCGACCGGGTCGATGCCGGGCAGGTGCACCGCGAGCCGTCCCGCACTGCCGGCGACGGTGCTGGCCACGGCGCTGGTCAGCAGCTGCGGGTCGGGGTTCACCGCCAGGGCCGCCACGATCGCCGCCGCCTGCTGCCGGGCGTCGCCGAGCGCCCGGTCATGCGCGATCTTGCCGGTGGCATAGATCAGCGGTACGAGGAACGCCAGCGCGACCATCGACGTGATGGCCAGCGCGAGCCGGTTGAGCCGCCACCTCACTTCGGTTCGACCATCATCACGCCGACCCCGCGCACGGTGTGCAGGAACCTCGGTGCCGCCGCCGTCTCGCCCAGCTTGCGCCGCAGCCAGCTGATGTGGACGTCGATCGTCTGCTCCTCGCCGATCCGGGTCTGGTTCCAGACCTCGGTGAGCAGCTCGCGCCGGCTGACCACCTGGCCCACCCGCTCGGCGAGGTAGGTCAGCACGTCGAACTCGCGCCGCGTCAGCTGCAGCGGCTCGCCGCGCAGGGCGACCCGGCGCTGGCGCGGGCTGATCTCCAGCTCCCCGACCGTGATCACGGGCGGTGTCGTCTCCACCGCGACCTGGGTGCGCCTCAGCACCGCGGCGATCCGCGCGAGGATGTGCCCGGCGGAGAACGGCTTGGTCACGTAGTCGTCGGCGCCGTCGCTCAGCAGCTGGATGATGTCGGCCTCGGAGCGGCGCGCGGTCGCGACGATCACCGGAACCGTCGACACGGAACGCATCATCCGCAGCGCGTCGGTGCCGTCGATGTCGGGCAGCCCGAGGTCGAGGATCACCAGGTCGGGGCGCTCCTCGGTGATGATTTTCAGCGCCGCGGTGGCCTGGCCGACGGGCCGCACGACATGCCCCGCGTCGCTGAGCGCCCGGCACAGCGCCGCGGTGATGTTGCGGTCGTCCTCGACCAACAGGATCAACGCCATGGCGACCACCCTAGGGGTTGATGTAAGCATGACCCCGTGCGATCTCCCCGAGGCCTGCTGCCCGCGCTGGGCTGGTGCGCGGCCACGATGACCAGCATCGCGCTCGCGTGGGTCGCGATGACGCCCGTGCTGCGGACGGCTACCGACGACGAGGGCACGCTCGTGTCGCTCGATCAGCTGCGGGACACCGGCGAGACCCTGCCCACCCCGATGCCGTCCGCCTCGTCGGCGCCGGCCACGCGGGAGTCGGCCTCGGGGGAAGCGAGCACGAGCCGCACGCCGACCCGCACGAAGAGCTCGTCCGCGGCGCCGGCGACGAGCACGACGCCGCCGGAGAGCAAGACCCCGGCGAAGAGCAGGACCCCGGTGCAGAAGCCGACCACCACGACCGAGGACGGCTGGACGGTGACCACGGGCGGTGACGGTGCCCGTACCTATGTGCGCTCTTTCCAGGTCGAGGGCGGGCGAACCGTCATCCGCGCGACGAACGGGGTGATCGAGCTCGTCACGGCGACGCCGGCGAACGGGTTCTCGGTGGCGACCGTGCAGAACACGCCGGACAACCTCGCCGTGTACTTCAACGAGACCAACCACAGCTTCATCGTGCACGTGGTGTGGCAGGCCGGGAAGCCGTTCCCGCAGGTCAGCGAGGTCGGCGCTTGACGGTCGGTGCCACCGCGCCCTAGCGTCGTCGGCACGCATCCAGCGAAACATTTCAATGTCTGGATGCCACAGGATCCTCAGCCAGCGAGGGAACGCGCCGATGACCACGAGCTCCGTCCGCCGCCTCGGCCTCGTCGCCGCGGCCCTCGTCCCCGCCCTGCTGGCGGCCCCGCTTCCCGCGGCGGCGGCCCGCACAAACGCACCCCTCGCGCCCACCGCACTCACTGTCGGCGACCGGAGCGCTCCCCTCGGCGTCGACGGCACGCCGCTCTTCGGCTGGCAGCCGCGGGATCGCGACGCCGGCGAGCGCCAGACCGCGTACCAGATCAAGGTCTTCCCGCCCGGCAGTCCGCATCCGCTCTGGGACAGCGGCAGGACACCGTCGGACAAGACCGCATTCGTCCCGTACGCCGGCCCGCCGCTCACCGCCGGCGGCACCTTCCACTGGACGGTCCGGACCTGGGACAAGACCGGCCGGCAGTCGCCCTGGGCGGCGGCTCTCTTCGGCACGGGCCTGCCCGCCGACCAGTGGCAGGCGCAGTGGATCCGCCGCACGACCGCCGACAAGGACGACTACACGCTGGCGCGCAAGGAGTTCACGGTCGGCACCGGGCGGGTCGTCCGGGCGCGCCTCTATCTTTCCGCGGCCCACCAGTACCGCGCGTTCCTCGACGGACGGCCTGTGGACAGCGGGCCGGCGTTCGCGTACCCCGGCGAGGGCTACTACCAGGTCACGGACGTCACGAACGCCGTACGAGCGGGTAAGAAGTCTGCTTTGGGGGTGCTTTATCACTGGTACGGTCCCGGGCAGGGACGTCCCGCGGGCGAGCCGGGCCTCCTGGCCCGCCTCGTGATCGATCACGCGGACGGCTCCCGGCAGGTCGTGGTCTCCGACGACACCTGGCGCACCACCCGCGGTCCCTGGCTGGCGGCGGCGTACCGCAACGGCGACGGCCGCGACTACATCGAGCACATCGACGGCGCCCTGGCCGCGGCTCAAGAGGGCTGGAACGCGCCCGGCTTCGACGACTCCTCGTGGCAGCAGGTCCAGGTCGGCGACGCGGTTCCGGTGCTGCGGCCCCAGCAGACCCGGCAGCGCTACACGACGATCCGCCCGGTCAGCGTCACGACCCTGCCCTCGGGCGCGGTCGTGGCCGACTTCGGCAAGATCATCCCGGCCGTCCCCCGGGTCCGCTTCCGCGACGGCGTCGCCGGCACCAGGATCGACCTGGTCGCGGGCTACCTGCTCAACGCCGACGGCACCGTTTCCAACAGACCGCAGGACAACCAGCAGACAGACCTCTCCTACTCGTACGCGGCACGCGCCGGCGATCAGACGTTCGAGCCCTTCACGTACGAGGCCTTCCGGTACCTGCAGGTCAGCACGCCCGGGGACATCTCGGCCGTGATCGAGCACACCGACACCGACCCCTCCCGGGCGGCGACGTTCGACAGCTCCGACGACACCCTCGACGCGGTGTTCACCCTGATGCAGCGCTCGGCCCTCTATTCCGCGCAACAGCAGTACCTCGACACCCCGACCCGGGAGAAGGGCCAGTTCCTCGCCGACTCGGTCGACATCTCGCGCGCCCTCATGGACGGCGCCGGCGACCGGGCGCTGACCGCGCGCGTGATCCGTGAGTTCGTCGCCTCGCAGCGGCGCTACTGGCCCGACGGCCGCCTCAACGCGGTCTACCCCAACGGCGACGGCAAGCGCGACATCCCCGACTTCACCGAGATGTTCCCGGCCTGGGTCTGGGATTACTACGTCGCCTCCGGTGACAGCACCCTGCTCGCCGAGGCCTACCCGGCCTCCGCCGCGATCGCCGACTACGTGCGGCGCTACCGCGACCCCGCCACCGGCCTGGTCACCAACCTCGAGGGCGGCAGCGGCCCCTACCTGTACGGCATCATCGACTGGCCCAACCGCTACGGCTACGACACCGCGACGGCGGCCCGCACCACGGTCAACATCCTCGCCGTGGACGCGCTGCGCAGCACGGCCCGCCAGGCCACCGCCCTGGGCCGACCGCGGGCGGAGATCGACGCCCTCACGGCCGACGCGGACGCCCTCGTGACCGCGATCAACGCCCGGCTCCGCCGCCCCGACGGCATCTATGTGGACGGTCTCGGCAGCGCCAACGCTTCGCAGATCGCCAACGCCTACCCCCTCGCGTACGGGTTGACGGCGGACCGGGCGGTCACCGACCACGTCATCTCGCTGGGCCTGCGGATGGGCCCGATGACCGCGGACCTGCTGCTGACGGCTCTGCACCGGTCGGGCCGCGACGACCAGGTCCTCACCCGCCTCCCCGACGAGACCCTGGGCTGGGCCAACATCCTCGCCCGCGGCGGCACCTTCACCTGGGAGTCCTGGGAGGCCCCGGAACGCGGCGAGAGCATGTCCCACGGCTGGGGCAGCGCCGCCCTCACCGACCTCCAGCAAGACCTGCTCGGAGTGCAGGTCACCAGCCCCGCCGCTCGTACGCTGCGCATCGCCCCGCCACGCGGCACCACCCTGACCCACGCCGCGGGCACGCTCTGGACGCAGGCCGGCACGGTCGGCGTCCGCTGGACCACTCGCGGCGTCGCTGTGGACCTGCCGGTGAACGTGACCGCCTCGGTGCACGTGCCGCTGACCGACGGCCGCCGCCCGGTCGTGACCGGGGCCGCGCAGTTCGAGCGGATCAGCGACGGCGCCGCCGTCTACCGGGTCGGCTCGGGGCACACGACGTTCCGCTCCTGAGGCGCTGTGGCCCACACCCTGATCACCACGTCGTGCGCGAGCTCGTCGTTGAGCAGCCGGTGCAGTTCGAGGTCGACGATCCGGTCGTCGGCGGGGTGGAACGGGTTTGCGGGTCGGGGCGTGCCGAGCACCGGCCCCAGCGCGTCGATCGCCGGCTTCCACAGCGCCGCCCAGTTGCGCCGCCCGGACACCTCGAACTGGATCCGCACGGCGACCGGCCCGCCGGGTAGCGGCTCAGCGACGGCATCGTGGCAGGCCCGGTGGATGGTCTGTTTCCAGGCGAGCGACTGCACCGACACCGACGTGTGCACCTCCACCAGCGGCGGCTCGTCGGCATCGAAGGCGACGGCGGGGGCGACGGCGATGGTCGAGCCCTGCTGGTGCACCTTGCGGCCGAACATCGCCGCGATCCGCCCGGGATCTAACCGGCGGGCCAGCGGGTACAGGTAGTTGTCGAGATCCCGCCCGCCGCTGTCCAGCGGAACGTCGTCCTTCAACCCGACGACGAGTTCGACGGCGCTCGGCTGCTCCGGCGGCCACGCGCCGGCCAGCCGCTTCTCGACCTCGTCGAGATAGGCGCGCAGCCGCAGCCGGTCAGGATGGTCGGCGGCGTCCCAGCTCTCCAGCACGGGATCGCCGGGCAGGTCTCTCCGTGCCGCGGTGTGAGGTCTCGCATAGAGCCCGTTCACCGTTCCCACTGTTCCAGCGCTGCGCCCGCAAGTCCACATACCCCCGTACGGAGTCTTGTCGCGAACCCGGGCGTCGCGTAAGAACGATCATCGTGACTGAGCCGAGCGGGTCGACCGCGAAGAGCGATCCGGGGGCATCGCTCGAGGGAGCCGTGCGAACGGCCGTGGAGCAGGGCCGCGCCGAGCTGGCGCACCTGGACGAACTCACGGACGACCTGGCCGACGCGTTCGTGCCGGCCGTCTCCGGCTCGATCCCGCGGCTGGGCACTTTCGCCCGGGAGTTCCCGGCGGAACTGAAGCGTCACCTCGACCGGGAGCGTGCGGCCCTAGGGTCGTTCAACATCGCGTTCTTCGGCCGCACGGGCGCCGGGAAGAGCACGCTGCTGTCGGCGTTCGGCCGGCTCGACGGCGCGTACGTCTCCCCCGGGGACAGCGACTGGACGACCGAGGTGCGTCCCATCGAGTGGCGTGACTGCCGCCTGTTCGACACACCCGGGATCAACGGCTGGGGGCGGACCGAGAACCGCGCCGACCTCGAGGCCAAGGCCCGCAAGGCGGTCGAGATCGCCGACATCGTGCTGCTGTGCTTCGACACCCAGGCGCAGCAGGAGATGGAGTTCACCAAGATCGCCGCCTGGATCCGCGATCACGGGAAGCCGGCGGTGGCCGTCCTCAACGTCCGGAACCCGCACTGGCGTCACCCCGCGGTGGCTTCGGCGGCCGGCGGCAGGAACTCGACGGCCGCGGTTCGCCAGCACCATGACAACGTCCGGACCCACCTCGCCACGATCGGGTTGCCCGGCACGCCGATCGTGGCGATCCACAGCCAGCGGGCCCTGTTCGCGCGGGCCACGACGCCTTTCCGCGGGCCCGATGACCTCCGGGATTCGCTCGACGTCGCCCGGGAGCGGTTCGGCATCGCGTACCTCGATCGCTGGTCGAACTTCGAGGCGTTGGAGCGTCTCATCATCGCGTCGATCGAAGAGGGCGGCGCCGATCTCCGGCTGACCGCGCTGCGCGAGGACATCCGGTCACGGTGCACCCGGGGAGGCCGAGCTCGAGCAGGAGTCGGAACGCCGTGAGTCCGAGGTCGAGTCGCTGCTCGCCCTGCTGGGGTATCCGGACGACGCCGAGCGCGCCGAGTGGCTGGGGTTTCCGAGCGACGCCGAACGTGCCGAGCGGCTCAACGACGACGGGCTGGATCTGGTCGACGCGTCGGAGCAGGCACGGGGCCGGCCGTACGCGTTGCCGGAGCACGGCGCGCTGGACCGTTTCGTCCGTCACCTCGCCGCCTCGCATCTGGCCGGGGCCCGCCGGCAGGCGAAGGCCGACGCGGACGACCTGATCCGCAGGGCGTTCGAGAAGCACGCCGAGGTCGACGGTTCGGAGTTCGCCGAGACCGTCTTCGACCGGGCTGCTTTCTCCGCCGCGGCGGAGGCCGTGTGGGCGGGCCGCCGGGCGTTCCTGGAACGGGAGCTCAAGGCAGCTGTCGACTCCTCGTCCGCCGGCACCGGTCCGGCGACGTCGCATGTCGCCCGGATCCTCGGCGGCGAGGGCAGCGGTGTGGCCGGTGACGTCGTCCGGGGCGCGGGCATCGCCGCCTCCCTGGCGGTACCGGCGGCCGCCCTCTTCTGGAACCCCGTCGGGTGGGGGTTCGCCGCGGCGGCCGCGGCCGTCGGCATCGCTCTGCAGGTCCAGCAGCATTTCGGCAAGAAGATGAGCGAGCAGTCCTCGGAGCGGGCGCGGAAGGCGAAGGCCCAGGCGATCGCCGAGGGCACCGCCGCGGTGGATCGGACGTTCGACGACTACGAGGATGCCCTCGTCCGGGACAGCCGGAAGGCGGCCTGGACGTTGCTGGCTCCCGCGGTCGGTGAGTCGCTGCGCGCCGCGATCGAGCTCCGGGCGGCGCTCGGTCGGATCGCGGGGATGATCGGCAGCCTGCAGACCTGTGCCGGTGCGATCAGACCCGCGCCGGCGGTGGCGGACGCTCTGATGCGCGCGCAGCGGCGGCTGGGGAGCCAGGCGGAGGTGACCCGGGCCCTGCTGGGCGAGGACTGGCTCGGGTCCGTCGCCGAGCAGCGGCCGGCCACCCCCGCCGTCCGGCAGACCTACGAGAGCCGCCGGGAAGCCGACCGGGGCAGGCTGACGCGCGTGCTGGCGGAGTCCTGGCGCGTGCCGTCCACTGCGGAGATCAGCCGATGGCGGGACCAGCTCGAGGACGCGGCCCGGCACGACCCGGCACTGTCCGACGCGGTCCGGACCTTCCAGCGCGTCGCCGGGGCGAAGCCGGTCTTCGCCGTCGTCGGCGACTACAACTCGGGGAAGTCGTCGTTGATCCGCCGGATCGTGGTGGACGACGGCCGGTCGGCGCCCGCGACGTTCGACATCCGGGCCACGCCCGCGACCACTGCCGCGACCCGCTACGGGTTCGCCGGGTTCGACCTCCTCGACACGCCGGGCCTGCAGAGCGGGCACGACGGGCACGACGCCGCCGCGTTCGACGCGGTCGCCGAGGTTGCTCTCGTGTTCGTCGTGGTCCAGTTCAACCTGCTGGTCGGCAACACCTCGCTGCTGGAGGAACTCCTGCGCGGCTCGGAGCGCATCGCCGCGAAGGGCGGGCGGATGGTGTTCCTCGTCAACCGGAGCGACGAGACGGGGGTGGAACCGCTGGCCGTACCCGAGGCCTTCCTCAGCAGGCAGGACCAGAAACGGGAGGAGCTGCGTGCCGCCCTCGCCGCTCGCTCCGTCGACATCGGGATCGACCGGATCCACTGCCTGTCCGGTGATCCGTTCGGCCTCGTGGCCGGCGACGCGGCCGCGGCATCCGCCCACTTCGACGCGAACCGGCTGTGGGACGGCGTGGACGCGTTGACGGGCGCGCTGTCAGCACTCACAGGCGAACAACTGTCCGCCGCAGCGTTGTCGGGTGCCCTCGACGCGGCGGTCACCGGGCTCGCGCGGCACGAGCACACGCTCCGCCGGGAACAGCACGACGGCGAGCAGGCCCGGCGCCGCTCGGAACCGGTGATCGCCGCGCTGCGGAACGCGGTGAGCGACGCCGCGATCCTGGAGGGATCCCTGCGGGAGGACGCGCGCCGGATGATCGGCCGCCACGCGACAGCGGCACAGTCCGCCGTCGCCGGAATCGATCGCAAGGAAGCGCCGAAGCTGCAGGAACTCGTCGAATCCTGGTGGAAGACACCGCAGTTCGAAGCCGACCTCGAACGCTGTCTCGCCGACGCGGCACGCAAGGTCGGCGACTGGCACCGCGGCCACGTGCCCGAGGTGGGGCGGGAGATGCGCGCCGCCGAGTTCCAGGTGGCGCCCGAGTTCGCGACGCAGTTCAAGGCGCGCGGGA
Source organism: uncultured Actinoplanes sp. (assembly GCA_934667465.1). Taxonomy (GTDB): domain Bacteria; phylum Actinomycetota; class Actinomycetes; order Mycobacteriales; family Micromonosporaceae; genus Actinoplanes. Next base: position 18,940 of record CAKUMG010000009.1, read on the forward strand.
AGGCCTGGCACGAGAACGTGACCGCGGGCGCCGGCAAGGTCGCGGGAGCCGCGGCGTCGTTGGCGAAGGCCCTGGGCAACCGGGAGGCGGTCTATGCGATCGGCAAGCACCTCGGCCACAATTTCAAGCCGTGGGGTGCGGTCAAGGGCGCCGGCAACGTCTCCAAGGCCGCAGCGATCGTCGGTGTCGTCGTCACGGCGGTGGACGCCGCGGCCATGGTCACCGACCTCCGCAAGGCAGGCGACCACAAGCAGCAACAACAGGAGGCGCTCCGCGTCATCGACGAGACGGCTGCGGGGATCCTCGAGCAGACCCTGCGGGGTGACGGACCCGTCGGGCAACTGGAGCAACTGACCGGCGACCTCGAAGCACTGCTCGACGAGCATCTCCAGCTCGCATCATCCATCAGCGACCAGGTGGACCGGGCGAAAGCACAGGCCGAGGTGGCCGCGGCCCTGATCACGGCCGCGGGCGACAAGGGAAACGGGTGACAGTGGTCGACATCGACGCAGTACGGGACTGGCTCGCGCGGCTGCCGGGCGGCTCGCCCGCAGGGCGGTACGCCGACGACTGGGACGCGTTCGCCAAGCTGGAGAAGCCGGTCGTGACCCTCTTCGGGTCCTACGACACCGGCAAGAGCTCGCTGCTCCGCAGGCTGCTGGTCGACGCGGGCAGCGACGTACCGGCCTGGCTCACGATCAGCGCACGCCACGAGACGTTCGAGGTCAACGACGTCGAGCTCGGCGGTTGCATCGTCCGCGACACACCGGGATTCGCGGTCGGCGCGTCCGACCTCCGGGCCCGGAACAACTCCCGCCGGGCGATGGCGGCGGTCGGTCTCACGGACGTCGGCATCGCGGTGCTGACCTCGCAGCTGGCCACCGCCGACCGGGACCTGCTCCGGGAGCTGCTCGACCGGGGATGGCCGGCCGGGACGATGTGGTTCGTCATCTCACGGTTCGACGAGGCGGGCGGGGACCCGGAGGGCAACCTCGCGGGCTATCGGCGGCTGAGCGACCGCAAGGTTCAGGAGCTGCGGGAAGTGTTCGCGCTGGACGACCGCGCCCCGGTGTTCGTCGTCTCGCAGGACCCGTTCCAGACGGCCGGGCAGGACGCCGATCCGTACCCGGAGATGTGGAACGCGTTCCGGGAGTGGGACGGCATGCGGGACCTCGCGGAGGCTCTCGCGGCGGTGTCCCCGTCCGCGTTGCCCGCCTGGCGGCAGGCGGCCGGGCAGCGGTACTGGTCGGCGGTCCTGGCCGAGACCACGGCCGAACTGCGCACCCACCTCGCGGACTACACGGAACGTGCCGAGGTGGCGGCGCACGGCGTCGCCCGCCGCGACGGATGGCAGACCGAGCTCGACCAACTCGACCGGGCCGCCAGGGCCGCCCTCGACGGCCTCGTCGACGAGGTGCTGCGGCGGTCCTGGGAGGCGGGCGCGGGCGCCGACGAGCTCCAGCGCGCGCTCGGCGAGTGGTTCACCAGGCACGAATCCCGCCTCGAACGGTTGCGGCAGTCGATCCGCAAGAGCAGGGAACGCGAGCGGGCCCGGCCCTCCTGGGACGGCTTCGCCACACTGGCCGCGACGGTCGAGGACACCGTCTCGCAGGACGGCACACGGATCTCGGAACACACCGGCAACGTGGGGGCCATGCTGCTCGGTGTGCTGAGGACCATGACCGAGACGACCGGGGGAAAGAAGCCGTCGAAGCTGGCCGAGCGGGTGCGGCCCCACCTCAGCACCGCCGAAGCCGCGCTCCCGCTCGCCGTTTACGTGGCGGGGCTCGCCGACCAGCACCTGACGAATCGCGCCCGCCTGAGTCAGGACAGGACGGCGGCGGAGAAGCGGGAACAGGTCATCGCCGATTGCACCCGGCTCGCCCACGACACCTGGCAGCCGTACGTGGACGACGTGCGCGACGAGATCATCGCGGAGACGGCGGACCAGGTCGCCCTCGACGCGAGCCTGCGCCGGCTCGTCGACCAGCTGCGCGAAGCCATCGCCGCAGGTGAGGCACTGACGGGCCGCTGACCTCCGGTCATCGAGGAGTGCGGCGGCACGGAGGCCGGAAAACCGGACGGGATCTTCGGTCGTCTTGCTGAAGGAGGCGTACCCCTGGATGGTCAATCTGTCGTACGGGCCGGAGGACCAGTGGCACCTCTGCGGAGCCTCGATGATCACCAGCCGGTGGGCCGTGACCGCGGCGCATTGCGTCGAGGGCGTCGAGGTCGATGATCCCGTGGCACGGGTGGGCAGCAACGACCGGACCGCCGGTGGCGACGTGCGCCGGCTCAGCCGGATCGTCAGCCACCCCGGCTACACGACGCTGCCCAGCGGCGAGGTCGTGGCGGACATCGCCCTGGTCGAGCTCGATGCACCCGTTCATGTCCGGCCCGTGGCGCTGGCCCGTACGGCACCGCGGACCGGCACCCCGTCGCGGCTGCTCGGCTGGGGCTACACCTGCCGGGAGGAGACGCAGGCCTGCTCCCGCAACCCCGTGGCGATGAACCAGCTCGACACCGAGGTCCTCGCCGCCACCCAGTGCCGCACCGGCAGCGTCGATCCCCGCAAGGAGCTGTGTGCCGGCGACCTGACCGGCACCTCGGGCGGCTGCGTGGGGGACTCCGGCGGTCCGCAGCTGGTGCCGGGCCGGGGCGGCCGTTGGACGCTCACCGGTGTCCCCAGCCGCGACGGTGGCGTCTCGGTCGCCTGCAACCTGGGCATCTACACGTCTGTCGCGGCATACCGCCCATGGATCGAGGCGACCGTCGCCAAGCGCTGACACCTGCTTGCGCCCCCTTCTCGCTGCGCCGCCCAGGCGTCCGGAAGTGGTGCCGAGCACCTGATCCGATCTCCACACGAAGCTGACTGCTGATCATGACTTCGGGCGTTCCGGGCAGGTGGGTGTGTCAGGTGAGGGCGGCCGCGCCGAAGGAGACGGAGAAGCGCGCGCACCAGATGCTGACGCTGCGGTAGGCGGCCGGGTCCACGTCGGCGTCGAGGCGGTAGACCTGGTTGCCGCGGTTGCCCTTGAGCCGGCCGAGTTCGGTGTACTCGCCGTCGTCGAAGACGTGCCAGCCTGCGGTGCCGCGGATCACGGGTCGGTCGGTCAGCCACACCCGCAGGTCGGGGCCCTCGCTGGTGTCCAGGCCGACGAGTTCGAGCTGGTGGCTGCCGTCGGGGTTGCGGACCAGGCGGGCGGTGCCGGTGGTGTCGTGTTCATGGGTCACGAACGAGCCCTGGACCAGGACCGCCGGGGCCGGCTCGGGCGCGACGGACGCGGAGGATGCGGAGGGCGCGGCGGACGCGGAGGGCGCGAAGGATGCGGAGGGCGCGGAGGGCGCGATCGGAACCACGGACGCCGGCACGGCGAGGGCGTCGGTCACGGTCGTATCGGTGAACAACCGCCACGGCTGGAACCAGTAGAGGATCCCGGCCCCGGCGAGGCCGAACACGGCGAGGGCCACCCAGGTCACCGGTTTGGTGAGAAGTCTGCGGATCACGTTCCGAGTCAACTCGCCCCCGGCGGCCCTCCGCCAGAGGGAAGCCGCTTACGAATTCCTTACGGCGAGCAGCAGCGGCTTGCGGGGCGGAAGGAACTAGCCTGCCGGCATGACCCCCCAGGTGCTGGTCGTCGAGGACGATCCGGTTGTGAGCGATGTGGTGCGCCGCTATCTGGAACAGGACGGCAGCCGGGTCCGGATCGAAGCGGACGGCCTCGCCGCATTGGCCGCGGTGGACGCCGAGCGGCCCGACCTGGTGATACTCGATCTGATGCTCGGCGGGCTCGACGGTCTCGAGGTGTGCCGCCGGCTGCGGCGGGAGCAGCCCGGGCTGCCGGTGGTCATGCTGACCGCCCTCGGTGAGGAGAGCGACCGGGTCCTGGGGCTCGAAGTGGGCGCCGACGACTACGTGACCAAGCCGTTCAGCCCGCGGGAGCTGGTGTTGCGCGTGCGGTCGGTGCTGCGCCGCACCGGGCCCGTCGTGCCGCCGCGTCCGGGGCTGTTGCGCGACGGCGACCTGGTGGCCGATACCGGCCGCCGCTCGGCGGAGCTCGCCGGCCGGCCGCTGGGGTTGACGGCACGCGAGTTCGAGCTGCTGGCGTTCCTGTTGCGCAATCCGGGCCGGGCGTGGTCGCGGGCCGAGTTGCTCGACCGGGTGTGGGGGTGGCGGTTCGGTGACCAGTCGACCGTGACCGTCCATGTGCGGCGCCTGCGGGAGAAGATCGAGGTGGATCCGGCGGCCCCGGCCCGCCTGGTCACGGTCTGGGGTGTCGGCTACCGGTACGAGGCGGCCGCCGATGGGTGAGATCCTGCTGATCAGCGGCTACGCGCTGGCCGCCGGGGCCGTTGTCGGGCTGGTCGGCGCCGGGGTGCTGCGGCTGCTGCGGGGGCGGTCCATCGCGGTGCACGTGTCGGTGCTGCTGGCGATCACGGTCACCGCGGTCGTCGCCGGGGTGGTCGCCGTGGCCGAGGCGATGTTCCTGTCCGGTCACGACCTGCAGGTCGTCCTCGTCACGGTCGCCGCGTCGGCCGTGGTCAGTCTCGCGCTCGGTACGGTATTCGGG
>CAKUMG010000010.1 GCA_934667465.1 uncultured Actinoplanes sp.
CCTACGGCCCGACGCTGCAGTTCGCCCTCACCGACGCCATGACCGAGATGATTCGCCCCTGGAACGCCCACTGACCCGTACCCGGGCGGCGCCGCGGCGCCGGACGCGCCGTCATCGGGCGGCGCGTCGCCGGGCGAGATCTCGGATGGCAGCCCGCACAGTGATCATCTGAGCACGCTGCGAAGTAGTTTTCCCGTCACCGAGAAACGGGCCGGGATTCATGGCCGCCTCTGAGGTTCCGTCTCTACGGTGGGGGCATGGAGCGCCCCGAGATGACCGTGCTGAGCACCTCGGAGGCGCCCGACAACCCCGCAAAACCCGACGAGCCGGGCAATCCCGTACGCCGCTGGGCCGCGCCCCTGCACGCCAAGCTCACCCGCGGCCCGGGCGAGGCGCGCGGCCCGGGCGAGGCGCGCGGCCCGGGCGAGGCGCGCGGCCCGGGCGAGACGCGCGGCCCAGGCAAAGAGCCCGGCCCAGGGGAAACGCCGCGCCCGAAAGTGCCGCCCGGGCTCGGCAGGAAGCTGCTGATCGGCGCCCTCGCCGCCTGGGCCCTCGTGATCACGGTGGTGGTGTTCACCCGCGGCGGCGACCCGGACCCGGCCCCCGCCGCGCGCCCCGGCCCGTCGCCGTCCGCGTCGCAGGGGCCGCTGAGCACCGCCGAGGTCTACCGGACGCTGCTGCCCTCGGTGGTCCGGATCGAGACCACCCGCAGCGGGGCGGCGGTGGCCGAGCGCGGCATGGCCGAGTCCGGCATCGGCACCGGGACGATCGTCAACGCGGACGGCACGATCCTGACCGCGCTGCACGTCGTCGCGGGCGCCCGCACGATCGACGTGTCCTACACCGACGGGACCAGCTCGCGCGCGACAGTGGCCGGCAGCGACGAGGAGAACGACATCGCGACGCTGACCCCGGCGCGGCTGCCCGAGACCGTGGTGCCCGCGACCCTGGGCGGCGGCGCGCAGGTCGGCGACGCCGTGGTGGCGATCGGGAACCCGCTCGGGCTCTCCATGAGCACCAGCACCGGCGTCGTCTCCGGGCTCGACCGCAACCTCGGGCCCGGGCAGGAGGGCGCCGTGTCGGGGCTCATCCAGTTCGACGCGGCCGTCAACCCGGGCAGCTCGGGCGGCCCGCTGCTGAACGACCGCGGCGCGGTGATCGGGGTCGTCGTGTCGCTCGCCAACCCGACCGCGGCCGGCACGTTCATCGGCATCGGCTTCGCGGTCCCGATCGGCACCGCCCTCGGCGGCGGCGACGGCGACGGCCAGGCACCACCCCTGTAGCCCGGACAGAGAGAAGCCCGCATGAACTGGAACGCCCCCGGAACGCCGCCGTCGTCGGCCGGCCCGGTCGAGAAGGTGCTCTACGAGGTCAAGAAGACCATCGTGGGCCAGGACGTCCTGCTCGAACGGCTGGTCGTGGCGCTGCTCGCCCGCGGCCACATCCTGGTCGAGGGCGTGCCGGGCCTGGCCAAGACGCTGGCCGTCAAGTCCCTCGCGGAGGCGGTCGGCGGGCAGTTCCACCGGGTCCAGTTCACCCCCGACCTGGTGCCGGCGGACATCCTCGGCACGCGGGTCTACCACCAGCCGACCGGCGAGTTCCAGGTGTCGCTCGGCCCGGTCTTCACCAACCTGCTGCTCGCCGACGAGATCAACCGCGCGCCCGCCAAGGTGCAGAGCGCGCTGCTCGAGGTGATGCAGGAACGCCAGGTCACCATCGGCCGCGAGACGCACCGGGTGCCGAACCCGTTCCTGGTGCTCGCGACGCAGAACCCGATCGAGTCGGAGGGCACCTATCCGCTGCCCGAGGCGCAGGTCGACCGGTTCATGATGAAGGTGGTCATCGGCTACCCCAGCGAGACCGAGGAGTTCGTGGTGGTCGAGCGGGCGCTCGCCCCGGCCGCGGTCGTCCAGCGGATCATCGACCCGGAGACGCTGGTCGGCCTGCAGGAGGAGGCGGACCGGGTCTATGTCGACCCCTCCCTCATCCAGTACGCGGTGCAGCTCGCGCACGCCACCCGCGACCCGGCCCGGGTCGGCCTGACCGATCTCGCGCGCTATGTCACGTACGGTGCCAGTCCTCGCTCCTCCATCTCCCTGGTCCTCGCCGGGCGCGCGCTGGCCTATCTGCGCGGCCGCGAATATGTCGTGCCCGAGGACCTCGCCGATCTGGCCATGGACGTGCTGCGGCACCGGCTCGTGCTGTCCTACGAGGCGCTCGCCGACGAGGTGACGCCCGACCAGATCCTCGCGAAGATCGTGGCGAACGTGGCGGTCCCGGAGCCCGCCGGGCGAGGCCGCTGAGCATGGCGGGAGCACCGGACCGGCTGCTGCGGCGCTTGGAGTGGAAGCTCGGGCGGCGGCTCGACGGGCGGCTGCAGGGCGCCTACCGCACGGTGTGGCACGGGACCGGGATCGACTTCACCGACCTGCGCGCCTACACGCCCGAGGACGATGTCCGGCACATCGACTGGAACGTCACCGCGCGCCTCGACGAGCCGTTCGTCCGGCAGTACACCGAGGACCGCGAGCTGACCGCGTGGCTGGTCGTCGACCGCTCCGCCTCGATGCGCACCGGCCGCGGCGGCTCCGGCAAGGAGTCGGTCGCCACCGAGCTGGCGGTCGGCCTGGGACGGCTAATCGCGCAGGGCGGCAACCGGACGGGCGCGATCCTGTACGACAACGCGGCGCACCGGGTCGTCCCGCCGCGCACGGGCCGCGACCAGATCCTGCGCATCACGCACGAGCTGCTGCGCCCGCTGCCCGGGGTGACGACCGGTGCGACCACCGACCTGGCCGCGATGCTGACGCTGGCGGCCGCGACGACCGTACGGCGGCGCAGTCTGATCTTCGTCATGTCGGATTTCATCGGCGAGCCGGGCTGGGAACGGCCGCTCGGGCTGCTGGCCCAGCGGCACGAGGTCGTGGTGATCCGCGTCGTGGACCCGGCCGAGCTGGAGCTGCCCGACCTGGGGCTGATCCTGGTGCAGGACGCCGAGACGGGCGAGCAGCTGCTCGTCGACACGAGCGACCCCCTGCTGCGGGCGCGGCTCGCCGCCCAGGTCGGCGCGCGCGAGCGGGAGCTGGCCGCGGCGATGCGCCGGGCCGGGATCGCGCCGCACCGGGTGACCACCGATCAGGATCTCCTCGGCGCGCTGCTGGGGCTGGTCCGCGGCTCGGGGCGGGTGCGGCGGTGAGCTTCGTCCACCCGCTGGTCCTCGTCGTGGCACTGCTGGTCACGGCGGCGGCCGTCACCGCGTACGTCCTCCTGCAGAGACGACGGCAGGCGGCGCTGACCGCGGCGGGGTTCGGCGCGCTCGCCGGGGGCGGACTGCGCAGGCATCTGCCGTACGCGCTGCTGCTCGCAGCCCTCCCGATCCTGCTCACGGGTCTGGCGCGGCCGCAGGCGGAGGTGGCCGTGCCGCGCGTGTCCGGCACCGTGATCCTGGCGTTCGACGTGTCCAACAGCATGGCCGCGACCGACGTGGCGCCGTCCCGGCTCGGCGCCGCCCAGGCAGCCGCGACCGCGTTCGTGGCCGCGCAGCCCGACACCGTCGACGTGGGCGTGCTGCCCTTCGGCGACCAGGCGCTGCTCACCCAGGCACCGACCGGCGACCGGGCCGCGGCGACGGCGGCGATCGGGCGGCTCAAACCCGGCGGCGGCACGTCGCTCGGGCAGGCCATCCTCGTCTCGCTGGGCACCATCACCGGCGAGCCGGTGACCCTGCCCGAGGACGGGTCCGGGCCGGCCGCCGGCGACCTGGGCTACTGGCCGTCCGCGACGGTCGTGGTCTTCTCCGACGGCCAGGAGACCGGCGGCCCGGACGTCGTCGCCGCCGCCGAACTGGCCGCCGCGGCGGGCGTCCGGATCCAGACCGTCGGCGTCGGCACCCCGCAGGGCGCCACCGTGGAGGTCGACGGCTACCAGCTCGGCACCGCCCTCGACCCGTCGCTGCTGACCACTGTCGCGCAGACCACCGGCGGCGCCTACCAGGCGGCCGGTGACCCGGACGCGCTCGCCGCCACCACCGACGCGATCGACCTGCGGCTCACGACCGAGAAGGAACCCCTCGAACTGACCGGGCCGGTGGCGGCGGCCGGCGTGCTGCTGCTGTTCCTCGGCGGGCTGCTCGGCACGCGCTGGCACGGGAGGATCGTCTGATGTCGTTCAGCTGGCCGTGGGCGCTGCTCGCCCTGCTGGCCGTCCCGGTCCTGCTGCTGGTGCGGTGGCTGCTCGCCCGGCGCCGCAAGCGCTCCGCGGTCGTCGTCCCCAGCGTCGCCCTGATCCGCGCCGCGCTGCCCGGCCGCACGGCGTGGCGCCGCCGGATCCCGGTCTGGCTCTTCCTCGCCGGTCTGCTCGCCCTCGCCGCCGGCGCGGGCCGCCCCCAGGCGTCCATGCCCGTCCCGTCGAACACCACCTCGCTGCTGCTGGCCATCGACGTCTCCCGCTCGATGTGCACCACCGACGTCGAACCGAACCGTCTCACCGTCGCCGTCCAGTCGGCCCGCGACTTCGTCGCCGCGCAGCAGGACGGCACCCGCATCGGCCTGGTCGCCTTCTCCGGCATCGCGGGCCTGCTCGTCGCGCCGACCACCGACAAGGACGAGCTGCTCGACGCGATGGACACCCTCACCACCGCGCACGGTACGGCGATCGGGCAGGCCATCCTCAGCTCGCTGGACGCCATCGCCGAGTCCAACCCCGACGTCGCGGCCACCGGCACCGACCTCGCCGCCCCGCCACCCGGACAGCCCGGCGGCTACGAGCCCGACACCATCGTGGTGCTCACCGACGGCTCCAACACCACAGGCGTCGCCCCGGTCACCGCCGCCGAACAGGCCGCCGCCCGCCGCGTCCGCGTCTTCACCATCGGCTTCGGCACCACCGACCCCGCACCCATGGTCTGCACCCCCGACCAGATCGGCAGCGACTCCTTCGGCTCCGGCCGCCCCCGCAGCGGCGGTGGCGGCCCGGGCGGCTTCCGCGCCCAGGATATCGACGAGGAGGCGCTGACCACGGTGGCCGATCTGACGGGCGGGCGCTACTTCCGCGCCCAGGACGCGGGGCAGCTCGACGACGTCCTCGGCGACCTGCCGAAGGAGCTCGGCGTGCAGCGCGCGAACGTCGAGATCACCGTCTGGTTCGTCCTGGCCGGCACGCTGCTCGCCTTCGCGGGCGTCGGCCTGTCGCTCTGGTGGAACCGCGGCCCGGTTCCGCGCCCGCCGGTTTAGTTGCTGCCCGTCTTTAGTTGCTGCCCGTCCTGGACCCGCCGGCTGGGTTGCTGCCCGTCCCGGACCCGGTCATCCGGGATGCGGCGGGGCGGTACTTCGCCTCGTTCGCCATGCAGACCAGCGACGAGCCGTTGCCCGAGCTGGACTCGGTCCAAGCCTAGGCGGACCACTACGACCACGGGCACCTGCTCTGGGCGGACGAGCCGTTCACCGCGGAGGTCGTGGCGCGGGAGATGACCGCGCGCGGGTTCAGCGTCGAGAGCGTGCGGCGGGCCATGTACGTGGTTCCGTGGGAGGCGGTGGTGAGCGCCGGCCCGGGGCGCGACACGTCCACCTATGTCGCGGCCGTGTGGGGCGACGATCCGCGGCCGACGTGGCTGGCGTTGTGGGGGCACGGGGCCTTGCTGTTCGACGATCCGGAGGCCGGCGGGTGGCGGACCGGGTCGATCGGGCATCTGCTCTACGACAAGTACGGGGACGCGCAGGACCACTCCGTCGAGGTCACCGCGGCGCAGGCCGCGCGGATCGGGCCGGCCATCGGGCGGCGGGTGCCGGACGACGAGCAGTTGCGGGCCGCCGCGGAGGCCGAGGATGCGACCCGCCGGAAGCGGTGGGCACTGTGGGACGAGTTCACCGTCCGGCGCCTGGAACGGTATGCGCGCCGGGTCCAGCGCGTGCTCGACGCGATCGAGAGGTTGCCTGCCCCGCCGCGGAAGGAGGGGGACGGGCCGTCCGATGCCGTGGTGGTCCGGGCCGGGGAGTCGTTCCCGCTGGTCCGGTTTCTGGCCGGGCGGTTCCGGGACCGCAGCCGGACCAGCACGGGCGACTTCGACGTGCGGTGCAACCGGGTGGCAGTGGTCGCCCCCGACGGCGGGCGCCTCGAGGTCGTGATCGGGTTGCGGCTGACCAAGTATTCCCACGCCCACGAGCGGGCGTTCACGCCCTTCTGCCGGGAGGAGGCCGCGTTCCGCGAGGACCCGGACTTCCCGGAGTGGCTGGCCGCCGAGCGCCCGCTCCTGGCCACGCCGGCGGCGGTCTTTCCCGTGTCGCCCACGGCGATCCGGGTCACCGCGGAGCAGGTGCCGGGCCGCCGGCGTCGTCTCGGGCTCGCGCTGATGTTTCCGGGCCGGGCGGAGTTCGTCGCAGTCGGCGACGGGACGTTCCGGGCGGCCGACGGGCGTACGGGCGAGATCTTCGTGCCCGACGACGTCGCGGTCATGACGGGCGTACGGGCTCGCTTCCTGCTGTGACGACTGTGGGCTCCTCCTGGGCGAGCCGGCGTTCGAGGGCGTCCAGTGTGGCCCGTACCTCGGCGAGGTGTTGCCGCACCGAGGGGAGCGGCGCGGGGTCGAGCTGATCCGCGGAGGACTGACTCGCGGCGGGTTGTGCCGGGGACAGCGCCGGGTCGACCTGGATGGGGATGGTGGGGCCGGCGACCTTGGGGCCGCGGGCGGCCGCTCGCTCGGCCTCGTGCGCCTCCTGCAGCGCGGTCAGGACCAGGCCGACGAGGAGGTTGGTGAGCAGATAGCAGGCCGCCACCATGTACGAGACGTAGTAGAGCACCGCACCGCCGCTGACCTCGCGCCCGGCCTCGAGCGTGTCGGTGATCCCGTCGAGCGACAGCAGCAGGAACAGCGTCAGCATCGCCTGGCCGACCGTGCCGTACCGCTCCGGGTACGCCTCGCCGAACATCATCCAGCCCAGCATCGCGTACCCGTAGATGACCAGCACCGTCACCAGCAGGAAGCTGCCCAGCCCGGGCAGCGCGCGGCGGATGCCGACCAGGATCACGCGCAGGCTCGGGAAGAGCCGGAACGTCCGCAGGATCCGGGCGAGCCGCAGCATGCGCAGCACCGTGACGTTCTCCCGCACGCCGGGCAGCAGCGGGGCGACGACGATGACCAGGTCGAAGATGTTCCAGCCGTCGCGGAAGAACCGGCCCGGCGCGTCCAGCCGCGCCCCGAAGCGGATCAGCAGCTCGATCGCGAACAGGACCAGGCAGCAGTGCTCGGCGATGCGCAGCGCGGACCCGGTCGCGGCGACCAGCCCCTCGTACGTCTCCAGGCCGAGCAGCACCGCGTTGAGCACGATGACGCCGAAGCCGGTCAGCGTGAACCAGGTGGCGTCGACCAGGGCGGCGCAGCGCGCGGCGATCAAACGGGCGGCGGTCATGGACGGCAGGTTCTCCTCGCAGGCGGCGTCGGCCGGGAGCCTATGACATGCCGGACAGCCGGGCAGCAAACGGTCAGCTCCCGCGCGCCGCGCGAAAAACGCCGGTCAAGGGCCTGAGAACCCCGCGGCTGTACGCGGAATGCGGCGCAGAACACAGGAAGGTTCACCCGCCTCAGGGAGTTCCCCGAGGGCCGAACGGCCGGACGCGCTGTCGGTTAGGGGGCGACTGCGGGACCTCCCTGAGGCGGGGAACGGCGAGCGCGACAACGCTGGCGGGGTCGCTACGCACAGGAGGGGCCACCATGACGGACACCGGTGAAACCAGCAAGATCATTGCCGGCATGGCGCACGGCGGTCACGCGATCGCCGACGACGTGAGAAACGCGAAGCAGCTGAGCCAGGAGGGCTTCACACTGCTCAGCGAGGCGGTCCAGGCCCCGGTGGGCGGGGGCGTCCGGGTCCGCACCACGGACTTCGACTACATGTTCAAGAAGCTGGTCGGCGACGAGCAGTCGCACCTGCCGGCCGGCGCCGACACCCAGCGGATCGTCAAGGCGCTCGACGCACTGGGCAATGCGATGGCGAACCAGTCCAGCGACGCCACCGAGCGGACCTCGACGATCCCGCCGATCTTCACCTACTGGGGACAGTTCGTCGACCACGACATGACCGCCGCCACCGACACCGACAGTCCGGAGGAACTCAGCATCCGGCCCGACGTACCGGCACCGGTCGAGCCGCGCGACATCCGCAGGATGCTTGTCAATGCCCGCAACCCCGCGCTCAACCTCGACTCGGTGTACGGCGAGGGCCCGTTCACGCCCGAGCCCACCGACCCGGACAAGGTCTTCGTGCCGTACCAGCCCGACGACCCCGCCAAGTTGAGGCTGGGCCTGCTCGACGAGCAGGGCGGCCCGATCCCGCCGTTCGACGACAAGGAGCGGGACCTGCCTCGTAAGGGCGGTGGTGACCTCACCCCGCTGGTCGGCGACCGCCGCAACGACGAGAACCTGATCGTCGCCCAGCTGCACGTGGCCTTCCTGAAGTTCCACAACGCCACGGTCGACTGGGTCCGCGCGAACGAGCCGTACCGCACCGGGGTCATCGAGGTGTTCCGCCGGGCCCGTGATCTCGTCCGCTGGCACTACCAGTGGCTTTGTGTGCACGACTTCCTCAAGACCGTGGCGTTGCCCGACGCGGTCGGCCGTGCCCTCTCCACCGAGGACGAGAACATGCTGGAGCGGCTCGGCCGGCGCCAGATGCCCTATGTGCCCCTCGAGTACGCGGTGGCCGCGTACCGCTTCGGGCACAGCATGGTCCGGGCAAGCTACGACTGGAACCGCAACTTCGGACGGCCCGCCTCGGAGGACACCGCCTTCGACCTGCTCTTCGCCTTCACCGGCTCGGGCGGGATGTTCGGCAGCAACGCATTGCCGTCGACCTGGCCGGCCGAGTGGGAGCGGATGGTCGACCCGGACAGCGCGTTCCCCAACCGGTTCGCCCGGCCGATCGATACCAACCTGGCCCCGCCGCTGGGCGATCTGCGCAACGCGACCGGCCCCGTGAACGTCGAGAAGCTCCTCAAGCAGCTGGCCCGGCGCAACCTGCGGCGCGGTTATCGGCTCAACCTGCCCACCGGCCAGGCCGTCGCCCAGCAGCTCGGGCTGCAGGCGCTCAGTCACACCGAGCTCCAGGAGGGACTGGCCGAGGTCGCCTCCAGGCTGGTGGGTGACACGGCGCAGCAGGAGGCGCAGGACCTCGCAGCCGGCGGCTTCGACACGCGCACGCCGCTCTGGTATTACGTGCTGCGCGAGGCAGAGGTCAGGACCCAGGGCAACAGCCTCGGGCCGGTCGGCAGCACGATCGTCGCCGAGACCGTCGTCGCGCACCTGCGGTTCGACAAGACGTCCTATCTGCACCAGTCGGGGCAGGGCCGGTACGGCGCCTGGTCCCCGCACGACGGCGTCCGGCTTCCCGACGGTGGCCGCGTGAACTCGATCCGCAACTTCCTGCGGTTCGCGGGCGTGCTCTGACCGCCCGAGACCCCGATCCGGGCGTCCGTCAACGACGACGGACGTCCGGCTCGGCTCACCCCGGGCGCCCGTCAGCGACGACGGGCGTCCGGCTGGGCCGGCCGGGGGTGCGTACGGGACTCGGATGGTTCAGGCGGGGGCGGTCGAGGCGCGGGGGACGAGGCGGGAGGGCCGGACGTGCCGCCCGGCGACGGGCTTCCCGTCCATGGCGGCGAGGAGCAGCTCCGCCGCCGTGCGCCCGATGCCCTCGAGGTCCAGGTCGACGCTGGTGAGCGCGGGCCGGCACGCCTCCACCGCGGCGTCCCAGTTGCCGAAGCCGACCAGCGCGACGTCGCCCGGCACGGCCCGGCCCGCCTCGCGCAGCGTCTCGGCGACCCCGCGGGCGATCTGGTCGTTGCCGCAGAGGACGGCGTCGACGTCGGCGCCGGTGGCGAGCAGGATGCCGGCCGCCTGCCGTCCCCACGCCTCGCTCCAGTGGCCGTACAGCGTCGGGGTCGCCCAGCGCAGTCCCTCGGCGGTGACCGCGCCGGTGGCGGCGGCGGCGCGCACGACGGCCGAGTGGTGGTGGTCGGGCCCGGTGATGTGGGCGATGCGGCGGCGGCCGCCGGTGACTAGGTGCCGGATCGCACGGCGGGCGCCGTCGGCCTCGTCGGGGACCACGGAGCAGTCGCGCGGGTCGGCGGAGCCGAGGAGGGCGTAGACCACCGGTACCGGCAGGTCGCCGCCGATCGGGGCGCGCGCCCGGATGCGGCTGCCGGTGACGATGATGCCGTCGGCGCCGCGGTCGAGCAGCGTCCGGACGTGCTGCTGCTCGCGGGCCGGGTCGTCGCGCGCGTCACAGAGGAACACCGGCACGCCGGCGGCGCCGAGGGTGTCCTCCGCGCCGCGCAGCAGCGGGACGGCGGACCGGCCGAGCCCGTCGGTGAAGATCAGGCCCGCCGTGTACGTGCGCCCCGCCCGCGGGTTCCGCGCGGCCGCACTGGCGACGAACCCGAGCTGCTCGGCGGCCCGCCGCACGCGCTGGCGGGTCTCGGGCCGCAGCGCGCCGCGGCCGTTGAGGGCCTTGGACACCGTCCCGATGGACACTCCCGCGAGCGCGGCCACCTCGCTGATGGTGACCGCCCGTCCGACGCCGGTCAGGGTTGCCTCCGGGGGTTCTCGCCGCGGCCCCGACGGCCCACGTGATCAGACCGTAACCCGACCGTGACATGGATACAAGCCGATCTCTCGGGTGTTTCCGCCGCGCCTCCGACGTGATAGACCGGTATCAATTCATGAACCCTGGAGGCCGCATGTCCCCGAGCCGCCGCACCCTGCTGAGCGCCGCCGCAGCCGCCGGCGCCACCGCGTCCCTGCCCCTCTCCGGAGCCGCCCACGCGACGCCCGGCGCCGAACGGGAGAAGACGGCGCGAGCAAGGACCGCCGTCCGCTTCCGCCTGGACGCCGAGGTGCTCGACGGCGGCGAGCAGATCACGTCGGTCACCCTCGCCACCAGCAGGCTCGGGCGCATCGACCCGGCGACCCTGACCACCGGCACGTTCACCGTGCACGCCACCGCGCGCAGCCCGCTGCCGATCGCCGAGGGCGACGCCATCTTCAGCGAGTACGACCTCGACCGCCAGGTCACCGCCGCCCGCCTCGACCGCCACGGCGACATCGTGCTCGAGCTCGCCTCCGGCGAGGGCGTGGCCGGCGCGAGCACGCTCGGCTACATCGCGAGCCGCGGCCGCAACGTGCGCCTCGATCTCACGTACACGATCACCCAGAACACCCCGCTCAACCGCAACCTCGTCATCGAGCGCTTCACCCAGGGCCGCATCGCCAGCCCCGAAGTGGACGCGTTCAGCTACCACGAGTCGCGGTCGGGCATGAAATACCGCCTGTACGCTCCCGCCGGGAGCCGCGGCAGACGGCCGCTCGTCGTCTGGCTGCACGGCGGCGGCGAGGGCGGATCCCTGCCGGACTACTACGACAACGAGACCACGCTGCGCGCCAACCGCGGTGCCCTCGGCTTCGCCACCCGGGAGGCCCAGCGCATCTTCCGCGGCGCCTACGTCGTCGTCCCGCAGAGCCCGTCGTTCTGGCTCGAGGACGGCCCCCGCTACGCGCCCCAGGTCGAGGAGATCATCCGCGAGGTGACCCGGCGGCACCCGATCGACCGTGACCGCATCTCGGTGGCCGGCGCCAGCAACGGCGGCTACATGAGCCTGCTGATGACCACCCGCTACCCGGACCTGTTCGCCTCCTCGGTGCCCGTCTGCGGCGTCGTCACCCGCGGCGCCACCCCGCTGATCGCCGACGACGAGCTGCGCGCCGTCACCACCCCGACGTGGCTCGTCACCTCCCGCGACGACACCACCGTCCCGCCCGAGCCGAACACCGTCCACGCCGCGAACCTGATCCCGGGCGCGTTCCTCACCCTCTACGACGAGGTGGTGTGGAACGGCTACAAGTTCCCGGGCCACTGGTCCTGGATCTACGTCGCCCGCAACGACCCGACGATCGACGGCACCCGCATCTGGCAGTGGATGGCCCGGCAACGCACCTGACCCCCCGGTTCATCCGTCCCGGGGTGGGTAGTCGGCTCCCCGGGACGGTCGGCGGGAGGAGGACCTGCGGGCCGCGGCCGGGGTGCTGACGGCCGGCGAGCGGGTCGCCATCATGGTGGGGCAGGGCGCGTACGGAGCGGCGGCCGGCATCGTCGAGCTGGCGGACCGGCTCGGTGCGGGGATGACCACGTCGCTGCTGGGCAAGCCGGTGCTCGACGAGTCGCTGCCGTTCCACACCGGGGTGATGGGCCACCTGGGCACCACGGCCAGCGCCGAGCTGATGCGCGACTGCGACACGCTGCTGCTGATCGGGACGAACGATCCGTGGACCGAGTTCTACCCGAAGCCGGGGCAGGCGCGGGCGGTCCAGATCGACATCGACGGGCGGCAGCTCGGGGTCCGCTATCCGGTGGAGGTGCCGCTGACCGGTGACGCCACGGAGACCGTACGGGGCCTGCTCGAGCTGATCCCGCCCAGGGCCGGCCGGGCGTGGCGGGACCGCGTCGAGGCCTCGGCGCGCCGCTGGGACGAGATCTCCCGGGCGCGCGCCGACGCCCCGGCGGAGCCGATGAACCCGCAGCACGTCGTTCGCTCGCTGACCGGCCTGCTGCCCGCCGGCGCGCAGGTCGCGGTCGACGTCGGGTCGGTCGTCTACTGGTACGCCCGCCACCTCCGCCTGCCTGCCGGCGTCCCCGCGCACCTGTCGAGCACGCTGGCGTCGATGGGCTGCGGCATCCCGTACGGGATCGCCGCGAAGCTGGCCGCCCCGGACCGCCCGGTGGTGGTCCTGACCGGCGACGGCGCGATGCAGATGACCGGGCTCGCCGAGCTGGTCACCGTCGCGGCCCGCTGGCGCGACTGGGCGGATCCGCGGTTCGTGATCTGCGTGCTGAACAACCGGGACCTGGCCGAGGTCAGCTGGGAACAACGCGAGTCGGAGGGCGAGCCGCGGTTCGCCGCCTCGCAGCGGCTGCCCGAGGTGCCGTACGCGGGCTATGCCGATCTTCTCGGTCTGCGCGGCGTGCGGGTGACCTCGCCCAGCGAGATGGCGGCGGCCTGGGAGTCCGCGCTGGCGGCGGACCGGCCCACGGTGATCGACGCGGTGGTCGACCCGGCCGTGCCGCTGCTGCCGCCCGGCCGTCCGTTCGAGGAGATCGAGCAGATGTACGCGGGACTCGCCGCCGAGGAGGGCGACCTGGCCCGCCGCGCGGAGAAGTACCTGCGGCGGGAGCGCGCCGACGAGGGCTTCGACGACCCGCCGTCCCGATAGCGGCTCAGCGCCCGCACCGTGGTTCTGAACTTCGGGCAGCTATGCCGCCGCGTACCTGGACCGGCACCTGGTGGCGGGAGGCCCGGCCGCGTTCCCGGGCGCCGGCCTGGCCCGCTGCCCCCTCACCGGGGTCCTGTGGCTGGCCACGTCCCAGCCGGGCCTGCTGCTGCTCCGGGGCACCGACCGGCCCGCCGCCGAGGTGGTTCCGGCCCCCGCGACCGGCGGCTACCTCTGAACGAGGGTGTCGTAGAGGGCGGCGAAGCGGGCGCGGCGGTCGGCGTAGTAGCCGGCGTGCTCGGGGCGGGGTTCGTAGGTGGCGCCGGTGGTGCGGGGGGCGCGGGGGAGGTCCGGGGCCAGGACGTCGAGGGCCAGCAGGGCGGTGCCGCGCTGGGTGGAGCGGCGCCGGGTCACGTGGGTGACCGGGCGGGCGAGGGTGTCGGCGAGGATCTGGAGCCACGCGGGGTGGTCGTTGCTGACCCGGCCCGCGGCGGCTACCTCGAGGATGCCCGGGGCGGCGGGGTGGAGCTCGTCGGCGACACGGGCGTAGGTCAGGGCGACGCCCTCGATCACGGCGCGGAACAGGGTGTCGGGGTCCGTGGCGGCGGAGACGCCGGCCAGGGTGGCGCGGGCGCTGCCGGCCCAGCCGGGGGCGCGTTCGCCGGTGAGGTAGGGCAGGACCAGCGGGGTGGCGTCGCCCGGGGCTGCGGTCAGCGCCGGGGCGAGGTCGGGGCTCAGCCGCAGGGTGTTCTCGGCCCAGGTGACGGCGCGGCCGACGTCGTTGATGGCGCCGCCGAGCAGCGTACGGCCGGAATCGACCCGGTAGTTCCACAGGCCGAAGGGCAGCGGGTCGGCGGCGGCGCCGAGCAGGACGCGCAGGGCGCCGCTGGTGGCGGTCGCGGCGGTGAGCACGGTGGCGTCGGTCGCGCCGGAGCCGACGTTGCTGGCGTAGCCGTCAGTGATCACCGGGAACCACGCGGCGCGGGCGAGGGCGGGCCAGCGGGACGAGGCCGGCTGCGGCGTGTCCCGGGGCGCGGAGAGCTGCCCGGGGGTGAGGCCGGCGGCGGCGAGCAGCTCGGGGTCGAGCTCGCCGGTGCGGCGGTCGAGCAGGCCGGTCCAGGCCACGGTGGATGTGCCCGCGAGGGGCAGGCCGATCAGCCGGGCGTAGACGTATTCGCCCAGGGACCACCACGACGTGGCCGCGGCGACGACGTCCGGCGCAGCCGTGGCGAGCCAGCGCAGCCGCGGGGCGTGGTAGCTGGTGTGCAGGCGGGTGCCGGTGCGCTGCTGCACCGCGTGCTCGTCGAGCTCGTCGCGCAGGGCCGCGACCGCGGCGGCGCTGCGGGAGTCGGCGTAGGTGATGCACGGGGTGAGCGCGCGCCCGCCCGCGCCGACCGCGATCAGGGACGCGGCGAACGTGTCCATCGCGACGCCGGCGATGCGGGTGCCGAGGCGCGGCTCGCGGGTCACCGCGTCGAGGACCTGCTCGACCTCGGCGGTCACCTGGTCCGGGTCGATGACCGACGTGCCGTCGGGCGCGGCGGTGAACGCGTGCGGGACCTTGAACTGCAGGCCGTGGACCCGCCGGCCGGTTGCGTCGTGCACGCCGCCGCGGGTGGCGGTCGATCCGATGTCCAGCGCGAGGACGAGCGGGTCCTGCGCCGCTTCCAGGGTGACGTCGTCGTCGTTGCGGGGCATGTCGGGTCCTTGTCACATCCGGCGGTACGGGTCTCCGCCCGACCCTAATCCCGGACGCCCGCCCCCGCCCGGAAGCCGCCGCACCCAGCCCGGGCGCCGCACCCGGGACACCGCCGCGCCCCGGAAAGCCGCCCCGCCTCCGGGAAGCCCGTGCCAGCCTGGACAAGCGCGCAAAAGACCCCGAATGGTTACCGGTGTGTTGACAGCGCGTGACGTACGCATGAGCATATGTCGAGTCGTCGATGGAAGCGCTCCCATAGGAGGCGAGCCCGTGAAACGTGCTGCCGGTGCCGTGCTGATCCTCGCCGCGGCGTTGATATCCGTCCCAGGCCAGCCGGCTGCAGCCGCGGCGGAGGTGGAACAGATCGTCAACGGGGGGTTCGACGGCGGCACGGCGCCGTGGTGGTTCAGCTCCGGCGACATCGAGCTGCGCGACGGCCGCGCCTGCGTCGCCGTGCCCGGCGGGACCGTCAACAAGTGGGACGTGTCGATCGGGCAGAACGACATCTCGCTCGTCGCCGGCGAGACCTACCGCTACTCGTTCCGCGCCGTCGCGTCGCCCGAGGCGCATGTGCCCCGCGCGATCGTCGGGCTGTCCGTGGCGCCGTACGACACGTATTTCGAGGCCTCGCCGACCGTGACCGTGTCCGGCGACAGCTACACGTACACGTTCACCTCCGCGGTGACGACCGACCAGGCGCAGGTGGCGCTGCAGCTCGGCGGCAGCGCCGACCCGTGGGAGTTCTGCCTCGACGACGTGTCGCTGCTGGGAGGCGTGCCGCCGGAGGTGTACGAGCCCGACACCGGCCCTCGCGTGCGGGTGAACCAGGTCGGCTATCTGCCCGACGGACCCAAGCGCGCGACCCTGGTCACTGAGAAGACGACCCCGGTCGGCTGGCAGGTCGCCGACAGCAAGGGTCGCGTGAAGGCGCGGGGAACCACCGTCCCGCGCGGCGTGGACGTGTCGTCGGGGCAGAACGTGCACTCCATCGACATCGGCAGGCTCGGCAAGGGCGCCGGTTACACGCTGACCGCCGACGGCGAGACCAGCCGGCCGTTCGACGTGGGCAGCGCCGCGTACCTGAAGCTGCGGACCGACGCGCTCAAGTTCTTCTACACCCAGCGCAGCGGCGTGGAGATCCGGGACGACCTCCGGCCCGGGTACGGCCGCCCGGCCGGCCACGTCGACGTCGCGCCCAACCAGGGTGACGGCGACGTGCCGTGCCAGCCCGGCGTGTGCGACTACCGGCTCGACGTCCGGGGCGGCTGGTACGACGCCGGCGACCACGGCAAGTACGTCGTCAACGGGGGCATCGCGACGTGGCAGGTGCTCAGCGCGTACGAGCGCAATGGTGTCGCCGTCGACCTGACGATCCCGGAGAGCGGCAACCGGACGCCGGACGTGCTCGACGAAGCGCGCTGGGAGCTGGAGTTCCTGCTCAAGATGCAGGTGCCCGCCGGCAAGCCGTACGCGGGGATGGCCCACCACAAGATCCACGACGCGGCCTGGACCGGGCTGCCGCTGCTGCCGCACCTCGACCCGCAGCTCCGCGAGCTGCACCCGGTGTCCACCGCCGCGACGCTCAACCTGGCCGCGGTCGGCGCCCAGGCCGCCCGCGTCTACCGCCGCTTCGACCCGGCCTTCGCCCGCCGGGCCCTGGCCGCGGCCCGCACCGCCTATGCCGCGGCGCTGGCGAACCCGGCCCTGCTGGCGCCCGAGAGCGACGGCGTCGGCGGCGGCGCCTACAACGACACCAAGGTCGACGACGAGTTCTACTGGGCCGCCGCCGAGCTCTACCTGACCACGGGGGAGCGGGCGTTCCGCGACGCCGTGCAGGCCTCGCCGGTGCACACCGCCGACGTGTTCGGCACCGGCGCGTTCGACTGGGGCAACACCGCGGCCGCCGCCAAGCTGGACCTGGCGGTGCTCGGGCGGGACCGGCAGGCCCGCGACGACGTGGTCCGCGGCGCCGAGAAGTACGTCGCCGTCCAGCGGGCCCACCCCTACGGCATCCCGTACGCCCCGGCGAACAACGTCTGGGACTGGGGATCGAGCAGCCTCATCCTCAACAACATGCAGGTCATCGCGACCGCGCACGAGCTGACCGGCCGCGCGAAGTATCGCGACGGCGTGCTCGAGGGCCTGGACTACCTGCTCGGGCGCAACGCGCTCAACCAGAGCTACATCACCGGGTACGGCGAGGTCAGCGCGCAGAACCAGCACAGCCGCTGGTACGCCCGCCAGCTCGACGCCGCTCTGCCGAACCCGCCCGCGGGCTCGCTCTCCGGCGGCCCGAACTCGGCCATCCAGGACCCGCTGGCGCAGAGCAAGCTGGCGGGCTGCGTCGGCCAGTTCTGCTACATCGACGACATCCAGTCCTGGTCCACCAACGAGCTCACCATCAACTGGAACAGCGCCCTGGCCTGGGTGTCCAGCTATGTGGCCCGTCAGTCCTGAAACGCCGGCATCCCGTCGATGCTGGTCCGGTTCTTGATCCTCCGGTAGTCCACGAGCGCCGCCTCGTCGCGGCGCTCGTGGGCGCGGATCAAGAGATCACGATCGCCCTGGTACGCCATCAGCGGCACGGAATAGCCGCAGGAGTCGCTGACGCGGTGCACCTCGATGTCCACGACCGAGCGGGCGCCGTTCTTGTCGGGTGAGCCGGGGAAGAGCGCGAGCAGCTCCGCGAACGCCGGGTCGGTCCGCGGCACGACCCGGCCGGTGCCGTGCAGCCGCACGATGTTCGGCGGGCCCTCGAACGCACAGAACATCACCGTGATCCGGCCGTTCTCGTCCAGGTGCGCTTTCGTCTCCGACCCGCTGCCGTGGTAGTCGAGATAGGCCACGCGGTGCTCGCCGAGCACGGCGAACGTGCCGCCCATGCCCTTCGGCGAGACATTGACGTGCCCGTCCGGCCCGTTCGGGGCGCTCGCCACGAAGAACATCGGCTGCCGCTCGATGAACTCCCGCAGCCGCCCCGTGATCGCCTCATGCACCTTCATGCCGCCATCCTTCCTCCCGGTCCCCGCCGGGGGAAAGCATTTGCCGTCCGTAACACATCCGTTGACTACCGGTAACGCATCGAACATAATCACTGCGTTTGCGTCTTGTTGTTAACGCTCACAACGGAGGACCTCATGGAATCCGCCCGGCCGCTGCTGGGGCTGGCCACGTCCGCCCTGCTCGCCGTCGCGTCCTTCGGATCGGCCCCGGCCCACGCGGCCGCCGCCCCCGATTACCGGATCACCGTGGACAGCAGCACCCGCGGGCCGGAGATCGACGACGCCATGTACGGCATCTTCTACGAGGACATCAACTGGGCCGCCGACGGCGGGCTCTACGCCGAGCTGGTCCGCAACCGCTCGTTCGAGTTCTCCCGCGCGGACAACGCCTCCTACACCGGCCTGACCGCGTGGACCCCCACCGGCACCGGCGGGACGGCCACCACGGTCAACGACGCCGCGCGGCTCAACGAGCGCAACCGCACATACCTCAGGCTCGACCTGACCGGCGGCGGCTACGGCGTCGAGAACGCGGGCTACAACACCGGGCTGGCCGTCGAGGAGGGCGCCCGCTACGACTTCTCCGTCTGGGCCCGCACCGACAACCCCGCGGGCACCAAGCTGACCGTCACGCTGACCGGGGCGGGTCCGAGGATCATCACCGTACGCGGCGACGCGTGGCGCAAGTACCCGGTGACCCTGACCGCCGGGCAGACCCTCGACACCGCGCGCCTGGCCGTGGTCGCGACCGGCACCGGCACCCTGCGGCTCGACGAGGTGTCCGTGTTCCCGCAGGACACCTACAAGGGCCGGGCCAACGGGCTGCGCCGCGACCTCGCGGAGAAGATCGCGGCGCTGAAGCCGGGCTTCGTCCGCTTCCCGGGCGGCTGCCTGGTCAACACGGGCAGCCACTACGCGTACGACGAGGCGAACGGCTTCCCGCGGGCCCGCTCGTACCAGTGGAAGGACACCATCGGGCCGGTCGAGACCCGGGCGACGAACGCGAACTTCTGGGGCTACAACCAGACGTACGGGCTGGGCTACCACGAGTACTTCCAGTTCTCCGAGGACCTCGGCGCCATGCCGCTGCCCGTGGTGCCCGCGCTGGTCACCGGCTGCGGCCAGAACCGGGCCACCGCCGACGAGGCGCTGCTGCAGCGGCACATCCAGGACACCCTGGACCTCATCGAGTACGCCAACGGGCCGGCCACCTCGACGTGGGGCGCCAAGCGGGCGCAGGCGGGCCACCCCGAGCCGTTCGGGCTCACCCACCTCGCGGTCGGCAATGAGGAGAACCTGCCCGAGGAGTACTTCGCGAACTTCCTGAAGTTCCGGGACGCCATCGCCGCGAAACACCCCGAGATCACCGTGGTCGGCAACTCCGGGCCCGACGACCAGGGCGCCACGTTCGAGAACCTGTGGGCCAAGAACCGGGCCGCCGGCGTCGCCATGGTGGACGAGCACTACTACAACAGCCCGTCGTGGTTCCTGCAGAACAACGCGCGCTATGACGCGTACGACCGCAGTGGCCCCAAGGTCTTCCTCGGCGAATACGCGTCGCAGGACAACAAGCTGTTCAACTCGCTGGCCGAGGCGGCCTACATGACCGGGCTCGAGCGCAACGCCGACATCGTCAAGATGGCCTCGTACGCGCCGCTGCTGGCCAACATCGACAACGTCCAGTGGCGGCCGGACCTGATCTGGTTCGACAACGACGAGTCGTGGGGCTCCACCAGCTACCAGGTGCAGAAGCTGTTCATGAACAACGTCGGCGACCGGGTCGTGCCGAGCACCGCCTCCGGCAACGTGGTCCAGCCGAAGCCGATCACCGGCGCGGTCGGGCTGTCCACGTGGCGCACCGCGGCGGCGTACGACGACTTCTCCGTGACCGCCCCCGGTGGCGAGACACTGTTCAGCGACGACTTCGACGACGGCAACGCCGACGGGTGGACCCCGGTGCAGCCGCGCGGCGCGTGGTCGGTGACGAACGGCGCCTACACCCAGACCGACACTGCGGCCGAGGACACCATGGTCCAGGCGGCGACGATCTCCGCCACCGACTACGACCTGAGCGTCAAGGCCACCAAGACCGCCGGTGACGAGGGGTTCCTGGTCGCGTTCGGGATCCAGGAGACCGGGCAGTTCTACTGGTGGAACCTGGGCGGCTGGAACAACACCCAGGGCGCCGTCGAGAAGGGCATCACCAGCGCCAAGGAGCAGCTGCTCACCAAGCCGAACTCAGTGGAGACCGGCCGCACCTACGACCTGCGGGTCTCCGTCCGCGGCACGCACGTCGACCTGTACCTCGACGGCGAGCTGTGGGGCAGCTTCGACGACGACAAAGTCACCGAGCCGTTCGCGCAGGTGGTCACGCACGACACCCGTACGGGGGAACTGATCGTCAAGGTCGTCAACGCGCAGGATGCCGCCGCGCCGACCGCGATCGACCTGGGCGACCACCGGGTCGGCTCGATCGCGCGCAAGACGGTGATCACCGGTGACCCGGCCGAGCAGAACACCCGCAGCGCCGAGCCGATCCAGCCGGTGACCTCGCTCGTGCGCGGCGTCTCCTCCTCGTTCACGCACACGTTCGCCCCGAACTCCGTCACCTTCCTCCGTATCCCCCTTCGCTCGTGAGAGAGGTTCCGATGACGCACCGGATCAGCCGCCGCAGCCTCATCGCCGGCACCGCGGCCGCGGCCGTCCTGGGCCCGGCCGCCGAGGCGCAGGCCGCCACCAGGCCCCCGCTCATCGCCCAGCGGGCCGACCCGTTCATCACCCCGCGGGTCGGCGGCACGTACTACTTCACCGGCTCGGTCCCCGAGTACGACCGGCTGGTGATCCGCGGCGCATCCACCCTCGCCGGCCTCGGCTCCGCTGCCGAGACCGTGGTGTGGCGCCGGCCCGCGACCGGCACGATGGGCGGCCACATCTGGGCGCCCGAACTGCACCGCATCGACAACAAGTGGTACCTCTACTTCGCCGCGGGCGACAAGAACGACGTCTTCCGGATCCGGATGTACGTGCTCGAGTCCGCCCGCGCCGACCCCCGCGACCCGGCCGGCTGGGGCGCAACCCGCAAGATCGTGACCGAGTGGGACAGCTTCGCCCTCGACGCGACCACGTTCTCCCACCGCAACCGGCGCTACCTGATCTGGGCGCAGAGCGAGCCCGAGATCGCCGTCAACTCCAGCCTCTACATCGCCGCGCTCAGCAACCCGTGGACCCTGGGCACCAAGCCGGTCCGGATCGCCACCCCCACCCGCAGCTGGGAGATCCAGGGCTACAAGGTCAACGAGGGCCCGGCCGTCATCATCCGCAACAACCGGGTCTACGTCGCGTTCTCGGCCAGCGCCACCGACGCCCGCTACTGCCTGGGCCTGCTCACCGCGAGCGCCGACGCCAACCTGCTCAGCAACGCCTCGTGGACCAAGAACCCGAACCCGGTCTTCGTCACCAACACCACGACCGGGCAGTACGGGCCGGGGCACAACCAGTTCACGGTCGCGGAGGACGGGGTGACCGACGTGCTGGTCTACCACGCCCGCGACTACCGGGACATCACGGGGGATCCGCTCTACGACCCGAACCGGCACACGCGGATCCAGAAGCTGACGTGGAACGCGGACGGGACGCCGAACTTCGGGATCCCGTCGGGTGGGGCGACGTTGTAGGTTCCGGCGGTCCGTGATCTTTTCGGCGGCGGCGCTCCTGGCCGGGGCGTCGCCGCGTCGCGTCCGGGCGTCTCCGCGGTCACGCC
>CAKUMG010000011.1 GCA_934667465.1 uncultured Actinoplanes sp.
GCGGGATCTCGGCCGGCCGCTGCGGCAGCCCCGGCAGGCCCGCCGCGGGCCTGGCCTCCGGCACCGGGACGTCCGGCATGTAGAGCGTGAACGTCGAGCCCTCGCCCGGCCGGGACGCCACGACGATGGTGCCGCCGAGCAGCGCCGCGAACTCCCGGCTGATCGAGAGCCCGAGCCCGGTGCCGCCGTACTTGCGGCTGGTGGTGCCGTCGGCCTGCTGGAACGCCTCGAAGATCAGGCTCAGCTTCTCGTCGGAGATCCCGATGCCGGTGTCGGTGACGGCGAACGCCACGACCTGGTGGGCGGCGCTCAGCGTCGGCATGTCGAAGTCCGTGCCCTCGGGCGCCGGGAAGATGCTGAGCGTCACGGAACCGTGGTCGGTGAACTTGACCGCGTTGGAGAGCAGGTTGCGCAGGATCTGCTGGAGCCGCTGCTCGTCGGTGACGATCGAGTCGCCCAGCCCCGGCGCCACCTCCACCCGGAACTCCAGGCCCTTCTCGTCGGCCTGCGGGAGGAACGCCTGCTCCACATAGCTGCGCACGCCGTCGAAGTCGACCTGGTCGGGCTCGACGTCCATCCGGCCGGCCTCGATCTTGCTGAGGTCGAGGATGTCGTCGATCAGCGACAGCAGGTCCGAGCCGGCGCTGTGGATGGTCCGGGCGAACTCGATCTGCTTCTCGCTGAGGTTCCGGTCGCTGTTGTCGGCCAGCAGCCGGGCCAGCAGCAGCAGGGAGTTGAGCGGGGTACGCAGCTCGTGGCTCATGTTCGCCAGGAACTCCGTCTTGTAGGCCGAGGCGCGGGAGAGCTGCTGCGCCTTCTCCTCCAGGCCCAGGCGGGCTAGCTCGATCTCCCTGTTCTTCGTCTCGATGTTGCCCTTCTGCTCGCTGAGCAGCTGCGCCTTGTCCTCCAGCTCGGCGTTGGTGCGCTGCAGCTCGTTGGACTGGTCCTGCATCTCGCGGGCGAGCCGCTGCGACTGCGAGAGCAACTCCTCCGTACGCCGGTTGGCCTGAATGGTGTTGAGCGCGATCCCGATCGTCGCGACCAGCCGCTCGAGGAACGTCAGGTGCAGGCCCGAGAAGACCGCGACCGACGCGAACTCGATCACGCCGAGCATCTCGCCCTCGAAGAGCACGGGCAGCACGACGAGGTCGTTGGGCGGCATGGACATCAGGCCCGAGCGCATCGTCAGCACGCCGTCGTGCGTCGCGCGCACCCGGATCGTCCGGCGCGAGACGGCTGCCTGGCCCACCAGCCCTTCGCCGGGGCCGAACGTGACCTCGTGGTTGCGGGCGACGTAGCCGTAGGAGGCGGCCAGCCGCAGGCGCATCACCGCTTCCTCGTTGTCCATCAGGAAGAACGCGCCGAGCTGCGCGTCGACCAGCGGCGTCACCTCGGTCATGATCATGCGGCAGACCTCGCCGAGATCGCGCTGGCCCTGCAGCAGGCCGCCAATCCGGGCCAGGTTGGAGTCGAGCCAGCCCTGCTCGGCGTTGGCCTTGGTGGTCTCGCGCAGGGCCACGATCATCTGGTTGATGTTGTCCTTGAGCTCGGCGACCTCGCCCTGCGCCACGACGGCGACGCTCTGGGTCAGGTCACCGCGGGCCACGGCCGTGGACACCTCGGCGATCGCGCGCAGCTGGGTGGTCAGCGTCGAGGCGAGCTGGTTGACGTTGTCGGTCAGGTCGCGCCACGTACCGGAGACGCCCTTGACCTCGGCCTGACCGCCCAGCTTGCCCTCGATGCCCACCTCGCGCGCCACGCGGGTGACCTCGCCGGCGAACGAGGACAGCTGGTCGACCATCGTGTTGACGGTGTCCTTGAGCTCGAGGATCTCGCCGCGGGCGTCGACCGTGATCTTCTGCGACATGTCACCCCGGGCCACGGCGGTGGTGACCGAGGCGATGTTGCGGACCTGCGCGGTCAGGTTGGACGCCATGTAGTTGACGTTGTCGGTCAGGTCGCGCCAGGTGCCGGCCACGCCGCGCACCTGCGCCTGACCGCCCAGCTTGCCCTCCGAGCCCACCTCGCGCGCCACGCGCGTGACCTCGTCGGCGAACGACGACAGCTGGTCGACCATCGTGTTCACGGTCATCTTCAGCTCGAGGATCTCGCCCTGGGCGTCGACAGTGATCTTCTGCGACAGGTCGCCGCGGGAGATCGCGGTCGCCACCTGCGAGATCGACCGCACCTGGTGGGTCAGGTTGGAGGCCATGAGGTTCACCGAGTCAGTGAGGTCCTTCCAGGTGCCCGCGACGCCGCGCACGTCGGCCTGGCCGCCGAGCTCGCCCTCGGTGCCGACCTCGCGGGCCACCCGCGTCACCTCGTCGGCGAACGACGACAGCTGGTCCACCATCGTGTTGACCGTGCGGCCGATGCGCAGGAATTCACCCCGAAGGGGTCGCCCGTCCATCTCGAGCGCCATGTGCTGGGACAGGTCGCCGTCGGCCACCGCCACGATGACGCGGGAGATCTCCGTGGTCGGGCGGGCCAGGTCGTCGATCAGCGAGTTCACCGAACGCACATGGTCGGACCACGCTCCGTCGAGGCCCTCGTCGTCGAGGCGCTCGGTCAGCCGGCCTTCGCGGCCGACCGTGCGGCTGATCCGGCGTACGTCGAGGTTCTGCCGCTCCTGGAGCGACACCACCTCGTTGAATGCGTCGACCAGCTCACCGAACGTCCCGCTGCGCCGGGCGAGGCGTACCTTGAGATCACCGCGACGGACCCGTCGCAGCGCGTCGGCAACCTCGCCGAGCAGAGCCGTTTCGTCGGTCACGCCGACACCGACCTCCTTGGCCGTAGTCATGCTGTCCTCACTCGCTGTCCGACGCCGGGGCGTCCCATCATCCCTCGCCCGGCCGGGTTCTCGCGAGAAGTGGCTTTGTACATCGGGGTGCTGACAGGAGAGGATGCAGTCGTGCCGGTGGAGGTGGGTCAGACGACGAACGCTCTGGTGCGGCGTGTGCGCCTGCCCAACGACCGGCGGACCCCCGCGGCCGCCCGCGCCCTGGTCCGGTCCGTGCTCGAGGAGGCGGGCCTCGACGGGCTGGTCAACGAGGCGCTGCTGCTGACCACCGAGCTGTCCACCAACGCGGTCGTGCACGCCGGCACCGAGCTCGACATCGAGGTCGCCGCCGACGAGGCCGGCCTCACGGTTACGGTCACCGACTTCGCTCCCGGCCCGGTCGAGGAGCTCGCCGTCGGGCCCCGCAACGACAAGACGGACATCGGCGAGGTGGCCGAGCGGGGTCGCGGGCTGCTGCTGGTCGACCACTTCGCCAGTCGCTGGGGCACCGTGCACGAGGGCACCGGCAAGGGGGTGTGGTTCCGCCTCGAGAGCCGACCGGGCGACCCGGTCGCGGCCACCGCGGCGCTGCCCGTGGCCGAGGGCGAGGCCACGCCCAGCGTCGGCGAGCTGACCACGCTGCTCCAGATCGACCCGGGGCGCACCACCGACGACGGCCTGGCCGACTTCGCCACCGAGCTGCTCGCCCGCCTGGCCCGGCTGACCGGCGCCAGCGGCGCGGTGGTCCGGCTCGACCGGGGCGAGAACGGCGGCCGGGGCCTGCTGGCCCGGCACGGGCGGGCACCGCGCGACGACGCGGCCACCATCCGGGTGCCGCTCTCGGTGCACAGGCCCTATTCGGGCGAGCTGGAGCTCGACGCCTCCCCCGACGGCTACGCCCAGCCGCTCGCCGTGATCGTCGCCGAGCGCCTCTCCCTGCACCTGGAGAACGACCGCCTGCGCCGCGCCGACCTGCGGCGGCAGACCTGGCTCACGTTCCTGGCCGAGGCGAGCGAGCTGCTCGCGCAGAGCCTCGACGTCAACCTCACGATGGCCCTGATCCCCCAGCTCGTGGTGCCCCGGTTGGGCCAGTGGTGCGCGGTGCACACCACCGACGCCTGGGGCCGCCTGCAGCTCTCGGCCGCCACGCACGCCGACGAGTCGGCCATCTCCCAGCTCTACGGCACGCTGTCCGAGACCGGCCCCGACTCGATCCTGTCCCGGCTCGAGGAGGCCTCGCGGCTCGGCCAGCAGGTCATGTTCGGCACGCCGTCCGAGGGCTTCGCGGTGCCGCTGGTCGCCCGGGGCCAGCGGCTCGGCACGCTTGCTGTGGGCCGCCACCCGCGGCACCGGCACGACGCCGACGAGGTCGCGGTGCTCGAGGACGTCGCCCGGCGCGCCGCGCTCGCCATCGACAACGCGCGCATCCACGACGAGCGGCACAAGGTCGCGCGTACGCTGCAGGCCTCGCTCCTGCCCCCGGCCCTGCCGCACGTCGACGGCGTCGGGTTCGCCGCCGAATACGTCCCGACCGGCTCCGAGGTGGGCGGCGACTTCTACGACGTCGTCCCGTCCGGCGACGGCTGGCTGGTCGTGGTCGGCGACGTCTCCGGCAAGGGTGTCCAGGCTGCCACCGTGACGGGCCTGGTTCGCGACGTCATCCGGATCCTGGTCGACGACGGCAAGCCGATGACCGAGATCCTCTGCCGGGTCAACCGCACCCTGGTCCAGCGTGGCGGCGGCCGCTACTGCACCCTCGCGATGGCCTCGGTCACCCGCGACGGCGACGACCTGCAGGTCTGCCTCCACCTGGCCGGCCACGACCGCGCGGTCCTGGTGCGGGCCGACGGGCGCACGTCCTTCGTCGGCGAGGGCGGCACCGCCCTGGGCCTGCTGGAGAGCATCACCTCCCCCGACGCCGCGGTGACCCTGCGCCCCGGCGACTCGCTGATCTTCTACACCGACGGTGTGACCGAGCGGCGGCGCGGGCGCGAGCTCTTCGGCACCACCCGGCTGCGCCAGGCCGCCGAGCCCCTGGCCGGCTATCCGGCGGACGTGATGGCGGCCCGGCTGCGGTCCACGACGATCAACTTCTCGGTCGAGGAGCCGCGGGACGACATCGCGATCCTGGTGCTGCGCAACGACGCCTGATCACCCGTTCGGGTTCGCGTTCGGCCTCCCGAGGCCTTCCGGGCGGGCCTTTTGTCCGTTTGCGCGGGTCCGCGATTTCTGTCGTACCCCGGTGCCAGGGTGGCTGCATGGATTCGACGGCGAAGACGCAGTACTACACGGCGACCAGCATCGACGGCTACATCGCCGACTCGGACAACTCGCTCGGCTGGCTCTTCGAGGTCGAGCAGGAGGAGCGCGACGAGGCCAACCCGTTCGGCGCCTTCTTCGCGGAGGTCGGGGCGTTCGCAATGGGTTCGACGACCTACGAGTGGGTGCTGGAGCACGAGGGCCTGCTCGACGACCCGCAGAAATGGAAATCGTTCTACGGCGACGTGCCGGCGTGGGTGTTCACCCATCGCGAGCTGCCGGCCATCCCGGGGGCGGCGCTGACCTTCGTGCGTGGGGACGTCCGCCCGGTCCACGAGGCCATGACCGCGGCCGCCGCGGGGCGCAACATCTGGGTCGTGGGCGGGGGTGAGCTGGCGGGGGCCTTCGCCGACGCGGGGCTGCTCGACGAGCTGATCCTGGGGGTGGCGCCGGTGACGCTCGGGGCGGGGGCGCCGCTGCTGCCCCGGCGGCTGACGGCCGCGCGGCTCGGGCTGACGGGGGTCGAGCAGGTGGGCCAGTTCGCCTACCTGCGGTATGCGGTGTCGGCTCCGGCCTGACCCGTCCCGCTCGGAGGGGCGCTCAGGCTCGCTTGGAGCCTGTGATCAAGTGCCGGGGCGGGGTGCTGACGCCGGCTGGGGGCGGGGTGCCGGCGCCGACTTGGGGCGGGGTGCCGGCGGGGAGTGGGCGGGTGCCAGCGCGCTTCCGGGCGCCCGTCGTCGGGCGGCGGCGGGGAGTGGGCGCCCATCTCTGCCCGATCCGCCCTTTTAGTCGGCAAGGTCGTGGCATGGTGTTGTCGTGGCGATGACTCAGTACTACACCGCGACCAGCATCGACGGCTTCACCGCCGACTCGGACGACTCGCTCGAGTGGCTGTTCGAGGTCGAGGAGGGGACGGACAACCCGTTCGGGGCGTTCTTCTCCAACATCGGGGCGTTCTGCATGGGCGCCACCACCTACGAGTGGGTGCTCCGCAACGACAACGTGCTCGAGGAGCCGGAGAACTGGCACGAGATGTACGGCGACGTCCCGTGCTGGGTCTTCACCCACCGGGAACTCCCCCTCGTCCCGGACGCCAACATCTTCATGGTCAGCGGCGACGTCCGCCGCGTCCACGAAGCGATGACGGTGGCCGCCCAGGGCCGCAACGTCTGGCTCGCCGGCGGCGGCGACCTGGTCGCGGAGTTCGCCGACGCGGGCCTCCTCGACGAGATCATCCTCGCCGTGGCCCCGGTCATGCTCGGCGTCGGCACCCGCCTGCTCCCCCGCCGCCTCACCGCCCAGCAACTGGCCCTGACCCACGTCTCCCAGATGGGCCAGTTCGCCTACCTCACCTACGCCGTGGGCAACCTCGCCAAGCTGGGCCGCCACCTGGCCGCCGACGCCCTGACCCGCCCCACGGGCATCATCGACCCAGCCATCACCCGCGCCTGACCCGCCGAGTCGGCCCCACGAGGCCACCCCGGCGGTCTCGAAGCCCTCAGAACAGGTCTTGCCGTTTCGCCATGTCGATGCGGGCACTGATCGCGGGTGGCGCCGTCACGGCGACGCACCGCCCATCACGCGCCAGCAACACCCCGCGCAGCGCGTCGAGGATGCGCTCCACCCGGTGCGGCATCATCGTCCCCGGCAACACGGCATGCATGGCGCCACGACCGGCGGCGCCCCTGACGGGCACCGGAATGCCTGTCGCGTCGCTGAGGGCATAGACCGCGGCCTGCAACGCCTCGATCGGGGCTGTGAGCCGCAGCCCGACATCTCCCTCGTCGAACGGGTAGCGGCCCCACCAGGGCGGCGACGTCGCGCTGACGGAGGCCGACCCGCTCAGCGCCTTGGCCAGCTTCTCGGCCCGCCGCGTGGCCCCGGCCGGATCACCCTCCACCAGCACCGCCAGCGCGCCCGCGGGATGGGCCGGCGGCGACGCGGGCGTCGGCAGATCGAGCTCGACAGCGCTCGCGCGCACCCCCTGGGCCTCGATCTCGCCGATCAGCGCGGGCACCTCGCGGGGCAGCGAGACCGGGATCGTCACCCAGCGGCGCGCGGGCGGCAGGGGCTCGAGCCGGACGGTGGCGGAGAGCAGCACGCCGTCGATCTCCGCGATCCCGGGGCGGCCCTCCTCGCCGTCGGACTCGGCGCGCTCGCCGTCCGCGGAGACGTAGTCGACCTTCACGATCTGGGCCGCGGGGGTGCCGTAGCGGTGGCGCAGCGGGCCCGACTCATTGAGCGCGAGCATCCCGCCGAGGGTGGCCGTGGGCGAGGGCGGGTCGACCGGGACCCGGAGGCCACGCAGGGCGAGCGCCGCCCGCACGGCCCGGATCGGCGTGCCCACCCCGATCTCCGCGGTGCCCGCCTCGGCGTCGTGATGCCAGATGCCGTCCAGGCGGCGGGTGTCCATCAGCAGGTCGACGCCGGGCGGCGGGCCGCCCCAATCGATCTTGGAGCCGGACCCGCGGGGGACCACCGCGAGGCCGCGCTCGGCCGCCAGCGCCATGACCTCGGCGACAGCCCGGGCGGTCGCCGGCGTGGCGACGAAGCTGGCGCGCCGGCCCGCGACCACGTCGAAGGGCTGAGCCTTGCGGGCGAAGTCGGGACCGCAGATGTCGATCAGGGCGCGGAGCAGCGGCTCACGCGCGGGCAGGCCGGGCCGCGTCGGATCCATCACCCTCCCCCGTCAACCGGAGATCTCGGCACTCGCGTCGATCCCCGGGCGTCGCTGTCAGCCGGAGATCGTCCACTCTGCACATCGTACACATGTTCTAATCCACCGGGGAGACCCGAGGAGCAGTACGCCCGGTAACGTGATGACTCGTGACGACCGAGATGCCCACGACCCCACCCGCGGTCCGCCAGGTGCCCGCCGAGCGCACCTTCCACGGCGACACCGTCACGGACGAGTTCTCCTGGCTCGCCGACAAGGAGAACCCGGAGACGATCGCGTATCTCGAGGCGGAGAACGCCTGGACCGAGCGCGCCACCGCCCACCTGGAGCAGCTCCGCACCACGGTCTTCGAGGAGATCAAGGGCCGCACGCAGGAGAGCGACCTGTCGGTGCCGCAGCGCAAGGGTGGCTATTGGTACTACACCCGCACGGTCGAGGGCAAGCAGTACGGCATCCACTGCCGGGTGGCCGCCGCGGCGGACGACGCCAACCCGCCGGCGACAGGCGACGGCGGCCCGCTGGCCGGCGAGGAGATCCTGATCGACGGCAACGAGCTGGCGGAGGGCAAGGACTTCTTCTCGCTCGGCACGTTCGACGTGACGCCGGACGGCACCCGCCTGGCCTACTCGGTGGACTTCTCGGGCGACGAGCGCTTCACCCTCAAGGTGAAGGATCTGACCACCGGCGAGACCCTGCCCGACGAGGTGGCGGACACGTTCTACGGCAGCGCGTGGTCGGCCGACGGCTCGTCGCTGTTCTACATCACCGTGGACGACGCCTGGCGGCCGAACCGGGTCTGGCGCCACACGGTCGGGCAGCCCGCCACGAGCGACGTGCTCGTCTACGAGGAGGCCGACGAGCGCTTCTGGGTGGGTGTCGGGCTGACGCGCAGCGAGCGCTTCATCGTGATCGACGCCAACAGCAAGATCACTTCAGAGGTACGGGTCATCGCCGCCGACGATCCCACCGCGGAACCCGCAGTCGTCCGCGAGCGGGTCCAGGGCGTCGAGTACTCCATCGAGCACCACGGGCACCGCTTCCTGATCCTGCACAACGAGAACGCCGAGGACTTCGCGCTGGCGTGGACGTCGGTCGACCACCCCGGCGAGTGGATCGAGATGATCCCGCACACCCCGGGCACCCGGCTGGAGGGCGTCGACGCGTTCCAGCGGCACATCGTGATCTCGCTGCGCAAGGACGGGCTCACCGGCCTGCGGGTGATCGCCGACGGCAGCACCGACAGCCGCGACCTGCGGTTCCCCGAGCCGCTCTACAGCGTGGGCCTGGCCGGGAACCCGGAGTACGACACCAACCTGCTGCGCATCTCCTACACCTCGCTGGTCACCCCCGACTCGATGTACGACGTCGACCTGATCACGCACGCGATGGTGCTCCGCAAGCAGAAGCCCGTGCTGGGCGGCTACGACCCGGAGGCGTACGAGCAGTTCCGCGAGTGGGCCCGCGGCGACGACGGCACCCAGGTGCCGATCTCGATCGTCGCCCGCAAGGGTGTCGTGCGCGACGGCAGCGCGCCCCTCGTGCTGTACGGCTACGGCTCCTACGAGCACAGCATCGACCCGTACTTCTCGATCGCCCGCCTCTCCCTGCTCGACCGGGGCGTCGTCTTCGCCATCGCGCACGTCCGCGGCGGCGGCGAGATGGGCCGGCGGTGGTACGAGGACGGCAAGATGCTGTCGAAGAAGAACACGTTCACCGACTTCGTGGCGGCCGCCCGCGCGCTGGTCCGCGCGTCGTGGACTCGCGCCGACCGGATCGTGGCCCGCGGCGGCTCGGCCGGCGGCCTGCTCATGGGCGCGATCGCCAACCTCGCCCCGGACGCGTTCGCCGGCATCGTCGCGGAGGTGCCGTTCGTCGACCCGCTGACGACGATCCTCGACCCCTCGCTGCCGCTGACGGTCACCGAGTGGGAGGAGTGGGGCAACCCGCTCGAGAGCGAAGAGATCTATGCGTACATGAAGTCGTACAGCCCCTACGAGAACGTCGCGAAGCTCGAGTACCCCGCGATCCTCGCCGTGACCAGCCTCAACGACACGCGCGTGCTCTATCACGAGCCCGCCAAGTGGATCGCGCGGTTGCGCACGACCGCGCCCGACGGTGCGTACCTGCTCAAGACCGAGATGGGCGCCGGCCACGGCGGGCCCAGCGGCCGCTACGACGCCTGGAAGGAGGAGGCGTTCGTCGCCTCCTGGATCCTCGACAAGCTGGGCCGCGCCTGACCTGACGAGCAAGACCTGCCACTGGTACGCCCGACAAGTGCCGGCGTGGGGCCTGCGAGCCCCACGCCCGGCCGAAAAGCCCCCGCCGGCCGAGCCTTCCGACGCTCGGCCGGGCCACCAGCGGCCGGGCGAGCGGCTCAGGCGACCCGGCCGAGGTGCGAGACGAGCCGGTCGAGCACCGGCGCGGAGGGCTGCGCCGCGAACGGTGCCGCGAAGGGTCGCCGCTCGGCCGGCATCCCGGACAGCGCCTGAGCCGTGAACCCCAGCTCCTGCGCGACCACCTCGTCGGGGAACCACGCCTGCTGCCCGGTCGCGCGGGCCAGGTCCCACCCGTGCACGATCAGCTCGGTCAGCCGCAGGTGCAGCGCCATCAGCCCGGACACCCGGCCGAACGGGACCTCCAGGATCCGGTCCGGCGTGCCGGGCGGCGCATACGCCTCCACCAGCGCCCGCGCGGTCGCGTCGAAGCCGCCCAGCAGCTCCCGGGCGGTGGCCGGCCGAGTCAGCAGCGAGGACGTGTCGGCGACGTTGCCCAGCACGAGATGCCGGACCAGCGCACGCACGTCCCACTCGGGGCACGGGGTCGGGTCGGTCCACTGGTCCGCCTTGATCCCGGCCACCAGCGCGCCCACCCGGGCTGTCACTTCGGCCAGTTGATCGACGGTCGCGGCGCTCACGCTGTTCACCCTATTGCCCCTTGCCAACCCCGCGGAACGGACTGTCCGCCCGATGGAACGGCGACCGCCGTGTCTTGCCACTCGTGCGGGCGACAAGACACGGCGGTCATGTGCTCAACTGCCCAGCACGGCCGGGTAGCGCGGCGCCTTCAGGTCCAGCTTCTTCACCGAGGCCGGGCCCTCGACGGCATAGACGACCGGCACCTCGACCGAGGCGTCGGCGCTCGGGAAGGCGATGCCGGAACCGTAGGTGAGCTCGAAGATGGTCGGGTCGGCCGCGGCCAGCGTCCCGCGGTCGGCGGGGTCCGAGATCCGCACCGGCTCGCCGAAGACGCGGGTCCCGTAGCCAGTCTCGGCACGGTAGTACACCACGTTGTCCGGCCCGCGGTAGGCAAGCTGGAACGTGGCGTCGTACTGGACCGACAGGGGTCCGGTGGCGGGTGGCCCGCCGATGGACGTCCACTCCGCGGGGAAACCGTCGGGGTCGTACTCCGAGAACGGTTTGTAGACCACGGCCCCCTCGGTGGTGCGCGCGAACACCGCGAGGTCGATCCCGAAGCCCGCGACCTGGGCCGGTTCGTCCGCCAGGCCCTCGCCGCCGAGGTCGAGCCAGTTGTTGAGCCCGCCGGAGCCGAACGTCGCGGTCAGCAGCTTGCCACCGGTGGTCCGGACGAAGATCCGGGCACCGTAGCCCTGCTCGACGACCGTCGGCGTACCGGTCAGATCCGTCCCGCCGAGGTTGCGCCATGCGCCCACGGGCGCCTGCGGGTCCAGCTCGCTCTCCAATGCGTACCAGAGGGATCCGTCGCGGATGGCGAACGTGCCCACCCCGAAGCCCCCACCGCCGATCTTCTGCGCGGCCGGCTGCCCGGCCAGCGCGCCGCCGAACTCCTGGACCGCCGAGAACGTTCCCGAGGCCACGGCGTTCTCGTAGGTGAGGACGACGTCGCCCGCGGCCGCCTCCTGCGCGACCAGCTCGGCGCGCCCGTCCTGCCGGAACGCCGCCTGGGTCCGTCCGGTGTAGTTGCCGCCGATGGTCCGCTGGTAGACCGTCGCCGGCGGGTTCGTCCGCGGGCCGTTCAAGTCGTGGACGCGGATCACGTTGACCTGGCGGTCCGCGCCGACCCAGCTCAGGTAGTGCTGCTCGTACTGCTCGTGCAGCACGGTGACCGGCTGCAGGCCGGTCCAGGGGCGCGCAACCGCGCGCGCCGAGTTGGCCGGCGGCAGGTAGACCTGGTCGTTCGTGACGTTCACCGAGGGCGAGCAGGTGTACTGGACGAGCTGCACGTTGTCCGCGACCGAGCGGCCCGGCACGTTCAGGCACTTGCCGCTGCGCGCCGAGACCAGCCGGATCGTCGGCTGCTGCGGCACGTCCACCACGTTCCAGAGCATGTTGGCCGCGTCGCTGCACGTGTACTAGATGATCAGCGCGTTGTCGGCGAGCGAGTTGCTGCTGACGTTGAGGCACTTGCCCGAGCTCACGGACCGCACCTGGAAGGCACCGCCGGGACGGCGCACCAGCGTGAAGTTGTCGTTGACCGCGGTGGCCGAGCACCCGTACTGGACGATCTTCGCGCTGTCAGCAAGGCTGTTGCCCTGCACGTTGAGGCACTTGTTGCTGTGCCCGAGCCGGATCGAGATGCCCTCGTCGGCGGGGAGTCCGGGGATGTCGGGGTCGGCGTGGGCCGCGACGGCCGGAAGCAGGGCCGCGATCAAGGCGCCCGCGGCGGTGGCGATGGACAGGGTTCTCATGGTCTCCCCCGTGGGTGCCCCTCCCCGCCGCGCGGGCGGGGAGGGGCTGGACGTGACGGGAATCAGCTACCGAGCCTGGCGGGCTGCTTCGGTGCGTCGAGCCGCTGCCGCTCGATCTCCGGGGCGGCCGCCGCCTTGCGTTGGGCCGAGGCCGCAGCCCCCTCGACCGTGAGGACGACCGGGAAGTCGACGGTCGCCGCCGCGCTCGGGAAGGCGATGGCGGGCCGCCGGCCGGTCGCGTCGGTGAAGGTGAACACGGTCGGGTCCGAGGCGGCCAGCGTCTCGGGGTCCGCGGGGTCGGAGACCCGGATCGGCTCGCCGAAGACCTCCGTGTTGTAGCCCGTCTCGGCGGCGTAGTAGACCGTGCCGTCGGTGCCGCGGAAGGACACGCTGACCACGCCGGTGACCGGGTCCTGTGCCGCCGACGGCGTGCCGGAAGCCGCCGGCGCGTCCAGCGTCAGCCAGTCCGTCGACCAGGCGCCGACACCCGTGATGAAGTCACCGTTCGTGACGCCCTTGTCCTGCTGCTTGTAGACGATGAAGCCGTTCGAGGTGCGGGCGAACACCGTGACCAGGTAGGGCGCGGAGGCGGTCGACACCGTGAACGGACTGCTGACGATGCCGCCGCCGACACCGACGCCACCGAGCGACTGCCAGTCACCCAGCGCGCCGCCCGTGAAGTATGCGGTGAGCACCAGACCGGCGGTGGTCGTCACGAAGACGCGCGGCCCGATCGAGCTCGGCATGATCGACGGGGTGCCGGTCAGGTTCGAGCCGGTCAGGGAGCCGCCGAGGTTGCGCCAGGCACCGGCCGGCGTCTGCGGGTTGTTCACGCTCTGCGGGGCGTACCAGAGCTGGCCGTCGCGCACCGCGAACAGGTACAGGCTGCCGTCGACGTCGCGGCCCACGCCGGGGCCGGTCGCCAGGGCGCCGCCGATGTCCTGCAGGCCACCGAAGACGCCCGTACGCGGAGCGGTCTCGTCGGTGAGGACGATGTCGCCGGCCGTGGCGTCGTGCGCGAGCGTCTGGACCCGGCCGTCCTGCAGCGTCGCGATCTGCGGGCGGCCCGTGTAGCCGGCGGTGTCGGACTCGGACCAGACCGGATCGGGGGCGCTCGGGTTCGTCCCCGTCAGGTCGAAGTCCGCCAGCACGTTGAGCTGGTTGGCGGCGTCGATCCAGCTGAGATA
This sequence comes from uncultured Actinoplanes sp., assembly GCA_934667465.1. Classification (GTDB taxonomy): domain Bacteria; phylum Actinomycetota; class Actinomycetes; order Mycobacteriales; family Micromonosporaceae; genus Actinoplanes. The sequence goes on from CAKUMG010000011.1 coordinate 13,572, forward strand.
GACCGGACCCATGCCCTTCTGAATGGCGGCGACCGGCTGCTTGGTGGTGAACGGCCGGGCCACCGGGGTCGCCGAGTCGGCCGGCGGGAAGTAGACCTGCTCGTTGAGCTTCGTCGGGCTGCCGTTACAGGTGTACTGGATCAGCTGCACGTTGTCCGCTGTCGAGTTGCCCGGCACGTTGAGGCACTTGCCGCTGCGCGTCGAGACCAGCCGGAAGGTCGGACGGTCCGGGACCTCCACCACCCGCCAGAGGTTGTTCGCGGCGTCGCTGCAGGTGTACTGGATGATCAGCGCGTTGTCGGCGAGGGAGTTGCTCGTGACGTTGAGGCACTTGCCCGAGCTCACCGACTGGACCCGGTAGGCACCGTTGCCCCGCGGCACCAGCTTGAACTTGTCGTTGGCGGCGGTGGCCGAGCAGCCGTACTGAACGATCTTGGCATTGTCGGCGGTGCTGTTGCTCTGCACGTTGAAGCACTTGTTGCTGTGCCCCAGCTTGATCGGAATGCCCGCGGCGGGGGTGACGGCCGCCTGGGCCGCCACGGCCGGAAGCAGCGCCGCGATCAGGGTGCCCGCGGCGGCCGCAGCGATGGAGAGTTTTCTCATCGGTCTCCCATGGAAGTGCCCCTCCCCGCCACGACGGCGGGAAGGGGCAACGTGTGACGAGGGTCAGCTGCCGAGCTTGGCCGGCTGCTTGGGGGTGTCGAGCTTCTGTCGCTCGGCCTCCGGCGTGGCGGCCTTGCGCTGGCCCGCCGCGGCAGCGTTCTCGATAGTGAAGAGCATCGGGAGCTCGGAGTCCCCGGCGCTCGCGAAGGCGATCGCGGGCCTGGTGCCGCCCGCACCGGTGAAGGTGAACGCCGTCGGGTCCGACGCGGCAAGCGTCTCAGGGAACTCCGGGTCGGAGACCTGGAGCGACTCACCGAACTCGCCCGTGTTGTTGCCGGTCTCGGCGACGTAGTAGACGATGCCGTCGGTGCCGCGGTAGGTCACGTCCAGGGCGCCGGTCTCCGGGTTGTGCACGGCGGACGGCAGACCGGCCGTCGGCACGTCCGCGGGCAGGCCGACCCAGCCCGACCACGCGCCGCCGTCGCTGCTGTCCTGCTGGCTGTAGCCGATGGCGCCACTGATGTTCCGGCCGAACAGCGTGGTCCAGCCGTCGGCGTCGGTGACCGCGGTCAGGCTGCCCGTCAGGTTGGCACCGTTCAGGGTCACCCAGTCGCTGAGCTGACCGTTGGCGAACACCGCCGTCACGACCCGGCCGGCCGTGTTGATCACGAAGACCTGGTAGCCCGTCGCGGTCGTCACCACGGCCGGCGTGCCGGTCAGGCCCGAGCCGCCGAGGCTGCGCCAGGCACCGACCGGCGCCTGCGGGTTGTTCACACTCTGCGGGGCGTACCACAGCGCGCCGTTGCGGATCGCGAAGGTGGCGAGGCTGCCGTTGGCGCCGCTGCGGGCCAGGTCGGGGCCGACGGCGAGCGAGCCGCCGATGTCGTAGAGGTTGCCGAACTGACCGGGGTCCCCCGGGATCTCGTCGACGAGGGCGACATCGCCGGCGTCGCCGTCGTGCACGAGCGCCTGGATCCGGCCGTCGGCGAGACGCTCGACCTGGGTCCGGCCGGTGTAGGCGGTGTCGCCCGTGGTCACGAGCCAGACGGGGTCGGGGGCGTTCGGGTTCGAGCCCTCCAGGTCGAAATCGGTCAGCAGGTTGAGCTGGTGGTCCGTGCCGATCCAGCTGAGGTGGACCGGGCCGGCGCCGTCCTGCGTGGCCGAGATCGGCTGCTTGGTGGTGAGCGGCCGGGCCACCGGGGTCGCCGAGTCGGTCGGCGGGAAGTAGACCTGCTCGTTGAGCTTCGTCCTGCTCGAGGTGCAGGTGTACTGGACCAGCTGCACGTTGTCGGCGGTCGAGTTGCCCGGCATGTTGAGGCACTTGCCGCTGCGCGTCGAGATGATCCGGTGGGTCGGGCGGCCGGGAACCTCGTCCACCCACCACAGGTTGTTCGCCGCGTTGCTGCACGTGTACTGGATGATCAGCGCGTTGTCGGCGATCGAGTTGCCCGTGACGTTGAGGCACTTGCCCGAGCTCACCGACTGGATCTGGTACGTGTCGTCACCCCGCGGCACCAACTTGAACTTGTCGTTGGCGGCGGTGGCCGAACATCCGTACTGAACGATCTTGGCGCTGTTGGCCGTGCTGTTGCTCTGCACGTTGAAGCACTTGTTGCTGTGCCCCAGCTTGATCGGAATGCCGGCGGCCGGCACGACCGCGGCCTGCGCGGCGATGCCCGGCAGCAGGGCGGCGCCCAGCACTCCGGCCGCCGAAGCGGCGACGATGGACAGACTTCTCCTGGTTGACATGCGCTCCCCCGTTCGGATGCGGCAACCGGCCGCATCGAAGACCGCAAAAATCTCTCATCCACACAGGACGTCTCGCAACCCCTCCGGGCGTGGAGAGTGAGCGAACAGTGACTGAAGGCTTCAGGCAGCGCGGCGGACGGCGACCACGGCGATGTCGTCGGCCTGCTGGCCGGAGCCCGCGAGATTCGCCAGGAGACGGTGGCAGAAGTCGTTGAGATCCGGCTCCACCTCGGCCGTGCAGGCGGCCAGGGCCGCCAGCCCGACGTCGATGTCCGCGTCGCGGCGCTCGATCAGACCGTCGGTGTAGAGGACCAGCGTGGCGCCCGGCGGCAGGGTGAACTCGAGATCGGCCGGGCGGGTGGCGTTGATGCCGAGCAGCGGGCCGCGCGGGTTGAGGAAGCGCACTCCCTCGCCGGGCACGTGCAGCAGCGGCGGCAGGTGACCCGCACTGGCCAGCCGGATCCGGCCGGTCGCGGGTTCCATGCTCAGCAGGCACAGCGTGGCCGACTCGGCGACCAGGACCGTGCGCATGAAGCGGTTGACGAGCTCGAGCACGGCACCGGGTGGATGACCTTCGACCGCGTACGCCCGCACGGCGTGCCGCAGCTCGGCCATGACCGTGGCGGCGTGCAACGAGTGGCCCGCCACATCCCCGATCGCCACGAGCAGCCGGCCGTCGAGCACGGTGAGCTCGTAGAAGTCGCCGCCCACCTCGGTCTGCGCGCCCGCGGGCTCGTACAGCACCGCCCGGTCGACACCCGGGATGTCGGGCAGGCGCGACTGCAGGAGGCTGCGCTGGAGCGTGACCGCGATCCGGTGCTCCTCGTCGTAGGACCGCTGCGCCTCGACCGCCGCCGCGACCGCCTGGGACAGCTGGCGCAGCACCGGGAAACCGGGGCTCTGTGAGCTGGCGGGCACGGCGACGTAGGCGGGCGTCCGGTCGCTGCGCAGCCGGGCCGAGGCGACCGCGACCGACTCGCCCTCGGGCCACCGGGTCACCGCCCACGCGTCGGGCTGCTCCGTGCGTACGGCCGAGCCCACCGCCGTCTCGTGGTCGTCCAGGCCCCACGGCTGCACGGTCGCGGGCTCGCCGGCGGCGACCGCGGCCAGGCTGTCCCCGTCGGCCGTCTCGGCGACCACCACGACCGGGCCGCCGAAGATGTCGTACGCGCCGTCGGCAGCCGCGGCGAGCAGCTCCGGGAGCGTGGGGGCCGAGTTGATCGCCAGCGTGGTCTCGGCCAGCTTCAGCATGCGGGCGGCGAGCAGCTCCGCGCGCTGCCGGGCCCGGTAGTAGCGGAGCACCGCCTGGGCGGTCGCGATCAGCTCGTCCGGCTCGATCGGCTCGACCAGGTAGGCGTCGGCGCCGCGGTTCAGGCCCTGCGTGCGGTCGACCACGTCGACGGCGTGCGCCGACACGTGGATGACGGGCAGGATGCCGTACGCGGGATTGGTCTTGATCCGCTCGCAGACCTCGAAGCCGTTCATGTCCGGCAGCTTGACGTCGAGCACCACCAGGTCGACGTCGATCTCGCCCTCGTCGAGCAGGGCCAGCGCCGAGCCGCCGGTCTCCGCCTCCACCACCGTGAACCCGGCGCGCGACAGCCAGCTCACCAGCAGGTAACGCTTGGTGGCGCTGTCGTCGACGACCAGGACGGTGGCAGGGTTCATGGCTCCACCGGCAGGCAGACGGTGAACGTGCTGCCCTCGCCCGGGGTGGAGGAGACCCGCAGCGCACCGCCGAGGATGCCGACCAGGCGGCGGGCGTAGGGCAGGCCCAGGCCGGTGCCCTTGCCGCTCAGCGCCTGACTGCCGGGCACCTGGTAGAACTCCTCGAAGATGCGCTCGGTCAGCTCGGGCGGGATGCCGGTGCCGGTGTCGGAGACCGTGAACTCGGCGTCGTCGCCCGTCCGCGTGACCCGGAGGCGCACCTCGCCCGCGGCGGTGAACTTGATCGCGTTGGTCAGCAGGTTGCGCAGGACCTGGGCGAGCAGCACCTCGTCCGAGCGCAGCCGGGGCACGGCCGGCTCCTCCACCACGAAGTCGACCCCGGGCCGCGTGGCCAGCGGCCGCAGCGTGCCGCGCAGCTGCCCGAAGACCGCCTTCAGGTCGACCTCCTCCCAGTTCGGCTCGATCCGGCCGGCCTCCGCCTTGGCGAGGTCGAGCAGGTCGTTGACCAGGGTCAGCAGGTCGGTGGCCGAGCCGCGGATCAGCTCGACCTGGCGGCTCTGATCGCTGGTGAGCGGCTCGGAGGACCCGTCGGTCAGCAGCCGGCCGAGGCCGATGATCGCGGTGACCGGGGCGCGCAGCTCGTGGCTGACGTTGGCCAGGAACCGGCTCTTGGCCTCGCTGGCGGCGCGCAGCTGCACCGACTTCTCGTCCAGCTCGGCATAGAGGGCGACCACGCCGCGGTTCGTCTCCTCCAGCTCGTCGGAGAGCTGGTGGTAGAGCGCCATGACGCCGCGGTTCGTCTCCTCCAGCTCGGCGTTGAGCCGGGCCAGGTCGTCGCGCTGGGCCCGCACCTCGTCCAGGGCCGCGATGAGCTGCTGGTTCTGCACTGTCAGCTCGTCCAGCGGCGTGCCGGGGACGTGGTTGGCCAGGTGCGTGCGAATCTCCTCCATGCGGTCTCGGTTCAGCTCCGGAGCCGTGAGCGGCAGCCGCCGCGACATCCGCACCACCGTGCCGGACTCGCCATCGGTCACCTCCATCGTGTCGACCAGGCGGCGCACCTGCGTGAGCTGCGCGGCGAGCGGGGACGCGTCGCCCGGGGCGGCCTGGTAGGCCATCTCCACCTGGAGCGTGGGTACCCGTCCGGCCACCGTTGTGAACACGACGTCGGCGTCGCGTCCGGCGGCGACCACGAGCCGCCCGACCTCGCTGAGCGCCGTGGCGAGCCGCGTCTGGTCCTGCGACTCGAACCCGACCTCCCGGGCCACCTCGCGGCCGAGCTGCCGGACCGAGAAGACATCCTGCTCGGTACGCAGACCGATGCGCATCAACATCCGCTCGGTCATGACGGCCCTGCCACGAGCACCCCGGCATCGTCGCGCCGGGTTCCCGCCTCGCGCAGCAGGGCGGTCGCGACGACCTGGGGCGAGTGACCGAAGGCCCCGGTGACGGTGGCCGTCTCCCAGCGGTCCACGAGCCCGTCGGTGTGCATGACGACCAGGGCGCGCGGCGGCAGCGGGTAGTCGTACTCGCGGATCTGGCGGCGCTGGTGGCCCGCGATGCCGGGCAGCGAGATCATGCCGCGGCGGCTGCCGTCCGTCCCGAGCACCGTGCCGGAGATGTTGCCCAGCCCCGCGTAGTGGACCACTTCGCGCTCGCGGTCGAGCTCGGCGACGGCCAGCGCCGCGCCGCGGGTGTGGCTGAGCGACCGGTGCAGCACCTCGACGATCGCGGCCGGCGGCGCGGCGGGGGCGGCCCGGAAGACGCGCGCGGCCTCCTGCCCGGCGGCGTGCGCGAGACCCCCGTGGCCCAGCCCGTCGCACATCAGCACCTGGCGGCGGCCCTCCACCTCCCGGATCGCGTACGCATCCCCGCTGACCGGCTCGCCCGTGATCGGCCGCGTGACGCCCGCCGCCCACGCCGGCTCGGGCGCCTCGCCGGGCCAGACCTGCACGGCCAGCACCGTGCCCCGCCCGGGCACCGAGTGCAGGTCGTACCACGATGCCTGGCGCACGATCGCGCCCAGTCCGATGCCCAGCGTGCCGGCCGTCGAGTGGCCGTCACCGACCGCGCGGGTCACGTCGGCCATGCCGGGCCCGCGGTCCATCGCGATGACCTCGACGCCCGCGTGCTCCCGGTCACGGACCGGCCGCAGCAGCATGACGCCCTCGTCGGCGTGCTTGACCAGGTTGCCCGCGGCCTCCGCGACGACGATCGACAGGTTCGCGACGCGCTTTTCCGGGATGCCGAGCTCGGCGGCGAGGCGCTCGGCGGCGCGGCGGACCGTGGCGGCGCTGCTCGCGGCCTCGACCCGGAACCAGAGGCCCTCGTCGAGCAGGCCCTCGGGGAGTGACGCCACTGCGCCTCCGCTCATCGACACCACTTGATCACGGTGATCGTGGTGCCCTTACCCACTTCGGTGTCGATGTCGAACTCGTCCACCAGCCGGCGCGCGCCGCTGAGCCCGAGCCCCATCCCGCCGCCGGTGGTGTAGCCATCGGTCAGCGCCAGCCCCAAGTCGGGGATGCCCGGGCCCTGGTCGGCAAAAACGATCTTGATGCCCGGGCGGCGGCCGTTGTCGACCCGGAGCACGTCCACGGTGCCACCGCCGCCGTAGACGAGCGTGTTGCGGGCCAGCTCGCTCGCCGCCGTCACGATCTTCGTCTGGTCGACCAGCGACAGCTTGACGGCGACGGCAAGGGTCCGCACGAGCTGCCGGACCCGGACGACGTCCTGGTCGGAGGCGACAGCGATCCGCTCGGCGGCGGCGACGCCCTCCCCGGTCGTCATGGGGCGGTGACCGCCGCTTCCTCGTCCTCGTCGCCGGCGCGGAAGTCGTCGTCGAACTCGGCACGCTGCCGGGCGAGCAACTCCATACCGAGCTCGACGTTGAGCGCCGTCCGGATGCCCGGCAGCGACAGGCCGAGCTCGACCAGGGTGATCGCGACCGCGGGCCGCATGCCGACGACGACGGTCTCGGCGTCGAGCACCCGCGACACCGAGGCGATGGTCGCCAGCGTCCGGCCGACGAAAGAGTCGACGATGTCGAGCGCGCTGATGTCGATGATCACACCGTGGCAGCCGGTCGCCACGATCTTGTCGGCCAGGTCCTCCTGGAGCTGGAGGGCGACCTGGTCCTCCATGTCGATCTGGATCGAGACCAGCAGGATGTCGCCGATCTTCAGAACCGGTACCCGCTCCACGTCAGCGCTCCCGCCGCGTCGCCCCGGTGCTGCCGGTGAGGCGGAGCACGTGCCGCAGCGCGTCGGCCAGCGAGGCCTTGGTGGCGATGTCGCCGAACTCGATGCCCAGCGCCACGATCGTCTGGGCGATCTGCGGGCGGATGCCGGAGATGATGCAGTCCGCGCCCATCAGCCGGGCGGCCACGACAGTCTTGAGGACGTGCTGCGCGACCTGCGTGTCGACCGCCGGGACGCCGGTGATGTCGATGATCGCGTACGGCGAACCGGTGTCCACCAGCGTCTGCAACAGGCGTTCCATGACGACCTGAGCCCGGGCCGAGTCGAGCGTGCCCACCAGCGGGACCGCGACGACACCCTCCCAGAGCTTGACCACCGGCGTCGACAGCTCGAGGAGCTGCTCGGCCTGGTCCGCGATCAGCGCCTCGCGCGCCCGGGTGTAGCTGTCGAAGGTGTAGAGCGCGGCCTGGTCGATGAAGGCGGAGAAGGCGACGAAGTCGCGCAGCGCGGCGGCATCCGCACCCTCGCCGGAGATCTTGAGCAACGCGTCCTTGAGCGCGAACACGCTGATCGCGGTCTCGTTGGCACTGAAGCCCTGCCGCGCCCGGCTCGCCGACAGCTCACCCAGCTGCGCCCGCAGCTCGGCAGCGGTGTCGTCGTCGAGCGCCAGGGCCCCGCCGGTCAGCGCGACCTGGAAGCCCTTCTGCAGGTCAAGGGTCTGCCGGTGCAGCTCCGCATAGCTGAGTCGCCCGCGCAGTGTCGCCGCGATCTGCTCGGTCCAGGACGCGACGACGGCGTCCTCGTTACCCTTGAGCAGATCTGCGAAGCGACTTCCCTCTTCCGAACTCAGCGCCACCGCTGCCTCCCGTGAGCTTCGTCAGGTTGAGCATGCCGCAAGTCGCGGGCAGC